>JBKGZD010000124.1:0-7723 GCA_046545795.1 Bacteroidales bacterium
GCTTATATTCCCAAATTCTTCAAACAGAACCATCTTTTCCTTTACCAGATGAATCTGTAGTAATTCTTTACGATGCCACACAGGGTAATGCAGCACTTGAAGATTATTCTGGTGATGTTTATGCTCACACAGGTCTTATTACGGAAGAGAGTACGAGTGGCACAGATTGGAAATATGAAATTGCCGACTGGGATGAAAATGTTCCGGAAGCAAAAATGGAAAGAATTGAGCCGGATTTATATGAGCTTGAGATTACATCATCCATCCGGGAGTTCTATGGAGTACCTGAAGATGAAAAAATCGAGAAGATGGCTTTTGTTTTCAGAAACGAAGATGGATCGCTTGAAGGAAAGACAGAAGATGGTGAGGATATTTTTGTTGAAGTTTATGAAAAGTCATTTAATGCTAAGTTTATACAACCGCAGCAGGAAATAACCATAAGCAGTAATCCTGAACCATTTCAGATAGAGGGTACGGGCAGCAGTGACAGTACTCATATCGAACTCTCCTTGTCTATTAATGATTCAGTGGTTCATTCTGTTGTTGATGATACAATTTCCTATGAATTCAATCCTGAAGGAAGGGAACGTTATGAAATTGCACTCATTGGTACCGACGGAAATGAAGCGGATACAGCCAGGGCTGTATACATTATTACACCTGAAACTACAGATGAAGAAAGACCCGCTGACCTGGAGGATGGTATTACCTATGTTGATGATAATACAGTCATATTATCTCTTTTTGCTCCATATAAAGAGTTCGTATATCTTATCGGTGATTTTAATGACTGGGAGGTGAGGAATGAGTATTTTATGAAGAGAGACTCATTGAATCCGGATAGTGTTTATTACTGGACTGAAATTGATGGTCTGACACCGGGAGAAGAATATGCCTTTCAATACTTTGTTGATGGAGAAATCAGGGTGACTGATCCTTATGTTGGGAAAGTACTGGATGAGTATAATGATAAATATATCAGTGAAGAGACTTATCCTGATCTGAAGCCTTATCCGGCAGAGAAAACCAATAAGATAGCAGGTGTTCTGCAACCAGGGAAAGAAGAGTATGAATGGCAACATTCTGACTATGAACGGCCAAACCAGGAGGAACTTGTTGTTTATGAATTGTTAATCCGTGATTTTATTGAGAAACATGATTTTCAAACCCTGGTTGATACGCTCGATTACATTGAACGTCTCGGAGTTAATGCCATTGAGCTAATGCCCGTAATGGAATTTGACGGAAACAACAGCTGGGGATATAATCCTACTTTCCATATGGCAGTTGATAAGTATTATGGTCCAGCAGATGATCTGAAAGCTTTTATTGATGAATGTCATTCCCGGGGGATAGCGGTTATCCTTGACATGGTGTTAAACCATGCCTGGGGTCCATCTCCATTGGTTCGCCTTTGGAATGAAGGGGATTATGGAAAACCCACACCAGAAAATCCATACCTTAATGTAGAGCCAAAACATGATTTTAACGTAGGTTACGACTTTAATCATGAAAGTGCGGCCACACAATATTTTGTAGACCGTGTCAACAAACACTGGATAGAGGAGTTCAAATTTGACGGATACCGGTTTGATCTGTCTAAAGGGTTTACCCAGGAAAATACATTAGATGATGTGGGCGCCTGGGGTGAATATGATGCCTCCAGGGTTGATATTCTTGAACGAATGGCTGATGAAATATGGAATGCCGATTCAGAGGCTTATGTTATTCTGGAGCATTTTGCTGAGAATAATGAAGAAGAGGCCCTGTCTGATTATGGTATGATGCTTTGGGGTAACTTAAATCATAACTATAGCGAAGCAGCTATGGGGTATCATAGTGAAGGGAAATCTGACTTTTCAGGGATTTCCTATAAAAAAAGAAATTGGTCTGACCCTCATGTGGTAGGTTATATGGAGAGCCACGATGAAGAACGAATGATGTATAAAAACATTAACTATGGTAATTCATCCGGTGATTACGATATCCGGGAAGAAAATACAGCACTTAAAAGAATTCAGCAGGCTGCTGCCTTTTTCCTGCCAATTCCTGGTCCTAAGCTTATATGGCAATTTGGGGAGCTGGGATATGATTATAGCATAGATTATGATTGCCGAACTTGTCCTAAACCTATCAGATGGGAATATTACACAGAAAAAGAACGAAAAGCGCTTTATAATACTTTCCGTGTTTTTAATCATTTGCGTAATACCTATGAAGTTTTCGCAACAGATGATTTTGATTTATCCGTTTCAGGTTCAGCTAAACGAATCGTTTTGAGACATTCTTCTTTTGATGTTGTGATAGTGGGTAATTTTGGTGTTGAACCAGATAACATTAATCCGGGTTTTACAGAAACAGGTACGTGGTATGAGCTATTTTCGCAGGATAGTATCGAGGTAGAAGATGTGAATTCTGAGTTATCGATGGGGCCAGGAGAATTTCGCTTTTATTCTTCTGAATATATTGATGTTACGGATGTTGTTGATTCTGAAGAACTTGGAGATATCACAACTATACAGAATCTTGATGTACAAGAGCAGGTGCAGGTTTATCCAAATCCCGCCAGGGAAATTGTAAAATTTAAATTTGATGCAGAGGGAGAACAAAATGCCATTCTCAATATTTATAGTGTGAATGGACAAAAAATTACTACTTTACAGAGGAATAATCTGACGCAAGGTGAGAACTTACTGGAATGGAATGAATCTGTTAGTAACAAGAATGAACCTGCAATTTATTTTTATGAGCTTTTATTAGGGAATAAACGTTTTACAGGGAAATTTTTAAAATATTAGAAGATTCAGGAGAAGCATCTTTACCAGGCAAACATAACTGGTAAAGATGCTTTGTTTATTACTAGAAAGGCGCATGATAAAACATACATTAATATCACAAAAGGAAATGTTTAATGCCTTTTTAGACCGGACTCTGAAATTTTTTTATCATTTTTTAAGCCTAACGGAACCTCCTTTATTTGATTTTTATTATTATTTGTGATTTGTATCATGAAGGTTTCTATTGAAATACTTTGTATTCCCATGGTTCCAGTTTCATCTCAGTATTCTCATTATTAAATGTAAATTCTTCTTCTGAGAAATATTCTTTGTATTCTCCAAAATATTCTTCTGATTTAAGCCTAAAATCAATTGGTTTATCTGTTAAGTTGGCAACCACAAATACTTTATCATCATCTTTTTCCCTGATAAAAGCAAAGACATTTTTGTTATCTGTGGTTTTTATTCGTTGATATTCTCCACCGGCTTCACCATTCCAAAGAGCTTTGTTTTCTTTTTTCAGCTTATTTAATGATTTATATAGCTCTGTCATGTTGCATTCTTTCCATTCAATGGGGTCCTTTTCAAAGAATTCCAGTTGTTTGTCCATACAAGCTTCCTGTCCACTGTATATTAATGGCATTCCGGGCAAGGTATGGGATAATACTGCAAATGTTTCCACTCCATCTCCCAGTCTTTCGTAAACAGTTCCTTTCCAGCTATTTTCATCATGATTTGAGGTAAACATCATTCGATATCCATTTTTTGGATACTTGTCCTTTTCCTTTTTTAATTTTTTATTCAGATCATTCGCATTTTTCTTACCCTGGGCTATCTCATTCATTAAAAAATGCAGGTCCCAGGCATATGTCATATCAAAGGCTTTTTTGTGCAGAATTGGCTCATTTGCTTCGGCAAGCATGAAAACCGGTTTTATAGAATCCAGTGCTTCTCTGCTTCTGTTCCAGAACTGAACAGGTACCATTCCTGCAACATCACACCGGTAACCATCAATATCGGCTTCTTCCACCCAAAATTTTAAGGCATCAATCATATAATTGCGCATTTCAGGTACCGAATAGTCTAACTCTATAACATCCGACCAATCTTCCTCCGGAGGCTGAAAATTTCCGGTTGAATCTTTGGTGTACCAGTCCGGGTGTTCTTTTGTCAGAGGATTGTCCCAGGCTGTGTGGTTAGCTACCCAGTCAAGAATTACATACATTCCCATTTCATGAGCTTCATCAACCACTGCTTTAAAATCCTCCATAGTTCCAAATTCCGGATTAACGTCCATATAGTCCTTCACTGAGTAGTAGCTGCCCAGTTCCCCTTTTTTATTTTTTTCTCCTATTGGATGTATTGGCATAAACCACAGTATATCCACTCCGAGTTCTTTCAGGCGGGGCAGGTGTTCTCTGAATGCTTCAAAAGTACCTTCTTCGGTATACTGGCGTACATTCACCTCGTAAATTACAGCATTTTTGCTCCATTCCGGGTGTCTTACCTCACTTGTCAGAACGGTATCGTTTGCAGCAGAAGAATCCTTTTGATTTTTTTTCTTATCTGTGCATGAACAAATTAATATCATGCTCACTAACAGGGCTGTAGTCAACCCCCTCGGTGTTTTCGTCAAAATTTTTTGATCTATCGTTTTCATATCTTGGTGTTTTAAAATTATTTAATATAAATTTGGCAGGTTAGGTGTTAATCATTAATATAGACCTAAAAACGGTTGAATAAAAATAATAAATATACTTAAAAAAACAGTGATTAGAGGGATAATTTTTAACACTTAATGTTTAACTTTAAATAGGATTGATTTTTTATGAATCGAGTATTAGTAGCAACAGCAGGAGGAGATTGTCCGGGATTAAATGCTGTGATCCGGGCGATAGTCAAGAGGGCTTCAAAAGAAAAAGACTGGGAAGTATTAGGAAGTATTCAGGCTTTTAATGGTGTTTTATGGGAACCGACAGAGGTCAGGGTGCTTGATGAAAAAACTGTTTCAGGAATTCATTACCAGGGAGGTACAATTCTTGAAACCACAAATAAAGGAGGTCCTTTTGAATGGCCTATAAAGAATAAAGACGGAACCTGGTCAACAGTTGATCGTTCGGATGAAATGATTCGAAAACTTCAACTTATGGGAGTTGATGCGGTTATTAATATTGGCGGAGATGGTTCTCAAAGAATTTCACAGGCACTATATGAGAAGGGGCTGAATATTATTGGAGTTCCAAAAACTATTGATAACGATTTAAAAGCAACGGATTCAACTTTCGGATTTCAAACAGCTGTACAAATAGCAACCGATTCAGTAGATAAATTAGTTACAACTGCTGCCAGCCATAACAGGGTTTTGATAACTGAGGTTATGGGACGCGATGCAGGATGGATTGCCTTGAATGCTGCAGTTGCCGGAGGTGCTGAAATCTGCCTGATTCCTGAAATTCCTTATGATGTTGATAAGGTTTTAGAACGAATTAACTCACGTTTTGTTAAAGACAGGGGGTTTGCTATTATAGTTGTTGCAGAAGGCGCTCATAGAAAGGGTGGTAAACCGTCGCATCAAAATACGGATGAGGTCGGATATAATAATGTAAAATACAGTGGAGCTGCCAGCCGGCTGGAACAAGAATTGAAAGAGGCCGGTTGTAAGTACGATATAAGAAAAACTGTACTGGGGCATATTCAGCGGGGAGGTATTCCCATTGCTTATGACAGGGTTCTTGCTACTCAATTTGGCGTGAGAGCATTTGAGATGGCTTTAGAAGAAAAGTTTGGTGAAATGGTTTCCTACAGACACCCCTATATTACATCAGTTCCATTCAAGGAAGCTATTTGTGAGCCGCATCTCGTAACCCGGGATACAGCAATCATGGTAAACGCAAGGGGCGTTGGTATTTGCTTCGGCGATTAAAAAAATTGCATTATACAATTGACAAAATGAGTAAATCCCTGTCAGATAATGTCCTGATAGGGTTTTTTGTGTTGGCAGGATACTTGTAATTCAAAAACTATTGATATGATAAACATTGCATTAATAGCACACGACGGGAAAAAAGCAGATATGGTGAAATTTGTTATGGATTTCCAGGAAATTCTTAGCAAATATAACTTACATGCTACAGGTACTACCGGTAGAAAGATTAAAGAAACCGGGTTGACCAATATAAAATGCTATAATTCAGGGCCGTATGGGGGAGATGCAGAAATAGGAACTCTTGTGGCTAATGGCAAGATTGATATGGTCTTCTTTTTTAGAGACCCATTGGGAAAACATCCACATGACCCGGATATTGCTACATTGATGAGGTTGTGTGATGTCTGGAATGTACCCATTGCCACTAACAAAGCTACTGCAAAACACCTGTTAATCAACTTTTCAAAAGATGATTAAATATATCTGCAATAAATATTCCGGATAATTACAAGTTGGACACAATCTTTATTATTTTTATCCGGTAAAGTCGGGATTAAATTATTAGGATATGATTGAAGCAAAGAAGATTTCTAAATCATTCGGTACCTTACAGGTATTAAAAAATGTTGATCTGTCGATTAAGAAAGGAGAGATTATCTCTATTGTTGGTCCAAGTGGGGCGGGTAAAACAACTCTTTTACAGATATTAGGTACATTAAGCCAGCCAACCTCGGGCTCAATTTATTTTGAGGATAAAAATATTAATACATTAAAGGAGAGGCAATTGGCAAATTTCCGGAATAAACAGATAGGATTTGTTTTTCAATTTCATCACTTGCTTCCGGAATTCACTGCACTTGAAAATGTTTGTATTCCCGCATTTATCGGTGGAACGCCAACAAAAGAGGCGGAGGATAAGGCCAGGGAAATCCTTGGTTTCCTGAACTTATCCGGCAGACTGGAGCATAAACCAAACGAACTGTCAGGCGGAGAACAGCAAAGGGTTGCTGTGGCGAGGGCATTGATTAACCAACCTGCAGTCATATTGGCTGATGAACCTTCCGGAAACCTTGATACAAAGACGAAAGAGGAATTGCATGATTTATTTTTTTCTTTGCGGGATAAATATAATCCTTCTATTGTAATTGTAACCCATGACAATTCACTTGCTGATAAAGCAGATAGGAAACTAACTTTGACTGACGGAGTATTTGTTTAATAAGAATTGTCGTGAAGCATAGTTTAACTTACAGCGAACTTGCAGATTTTCTTGATGAGAAGGTAGATTTATATAATTGTGAAGCATTCATTGAATCAGATCCCATTCAAATTCCTAAACAATTTGATGATCCTCGCGATATTGAAATAGCCGGATTCATGGCAGCAACTATTGCATGGGGTCAGCGTAGGACCATTATAGCAAATATGAATAAACTGCTTGAATGGATGGGTAACACACCTTATGATTTCCTTCTTAATGCAGACGATGATGACTTGTACGTATTTAGCAATTTTAAACACCGGACATTTAATGGAGAAGATTGTATCTATTTTCTTAAATCTCTTCAAAATTTATACAGAAACTATGGAGGACTGGGCAGGGTTTTCCAGGACGCTTACATGAAACATGGAGCTGTTCCGGAATCCTTAAAAGAATTTAGAAAACTGTTTTTCAAACTCCCGCATTCCAGGAGAACGCAAAAACATGTGGCTGACATATCAAAGGGGTCAGCAGCAAAAAGACTGAACATGTTTCTAAGGTGGATGGTGAGAAATGATAAGCGGGGTATAGATTTTGGCTTATGGAACCAGATAAATTCAAAAGACTTGTACATTCCGCTTGATATCCATAGCGGTACAGTAGCGCGTAAGTTGGGCCTGCTTAAAAGAAAGCAGAATGACTGGCACGCTGTGGAAGAACTAACTACTGCGCTGCGAAAATTTGATCCTGATGATCCTGTGAAATATGATTTTGCCCTTTTCGGGCTGGGTGTGTTTGAAAAATTTTAAAATTGATTTT
>JBKGZD010000125.1:0-7542 GCA_046545795.1 Bacteroidales bacterium
TGTTCCAAAAGTTCTCAAAAAATTAATATCCACAGAATATATATTCACCCTGAACTCATCGGCTACTTCTTTCAAGATAGCTTAGAGCAAGGCGGATTTTTCCATAATCCATTTCCCCTTGGAAATACTGATAATACGGTTTAAGTTGTTTTGTTTGTCCAATTTGTGTTATTGCAGATTTAACAGCATCAAGTTCTTCCTTTTTAATCAATTCATAAATATTTATGCTATATCCATCTGAAATCAATTTTGCGATATGCGAATAGATTGTTGTCTCTTGTAAATTGCGCTTGTTCGCAACTTCTTTAATTGAATATCCCCTGTTATATAGCGCCCAGGTAGTTTTATATGTATCAGTCTCCTTCGTTTCTGCAAGAAAATCAGTAATAGTCTGTAAAAATTCATTGCCATATTTTTGTGCCTTATATTCCCCTACTCCTTCGACACAAAGTAATTCCTCAAAATTTCCCGGTAATTTATCTATCATATCATTCAAAGAAGCATCCGTAAAAACTGCAAAAGCCGGTTTATTTTCAGATTCAGCAATCTTTTTTCTTAACTTCCTCAACTCTTCAAATAAATTTTGCCGGGCTTGTTGGGCTTTTGTCATCCTGGGTTTAGATTCGTTTCTTTTTTGCGCTTTTCGTTTTTCTATAGTTTCAGGATGAACAAGCTGTACCTTTTTACCTTCAAACAATACTTTTCTGCTTTCTTCATTTAATTTCAGGGTATAATGATCTTTATAATCCAGTTCCATAACGCCTTGCTGAAGCATTTGCTGAATATACATCTGCCAGGCAAATGCAGTTATATTTTTCCCTTTACCAAATGTTTTAATCGTATGAAACTTATTGCTTCTAACTACATCAGAATACGATCCTTTCAAAACATCCACGAGGGCAGATATTGTTGCCCTCTCATTCAACCTGTGTATTGCAGATAAAGCCATCTGTGCCTGCATGGTTCCATCATAATATTCCGGCGGATTTTTACACACATCACAGTTACCACAATCTTTCCCGGGTATTTCCCCAAAATAACTTAACAATATTTTCCTTCTGCAAATCTGTGCCTCAGCATATTCCTGCATACGTTTCAGTTTCACCAACTGAATTTTCCGGTATTGCTCATCCTCTATATCGTTAATAAAAGAAAGCTGATTTTGTACATCTCTGTAGCTATAAAACAGAACTGTTTCCGCGGGTTTTCCATCCCTGCCGGCACGACCTATTTCCTGGTAGTAACTTTCGATATTCCCTGGCATATTCTGATGGATAACAAAACGTATATCCGGTTTATCAATTCCCATACCAAAAGCAATGGTTGCACAAATGATATCAACTTCCCCCTGCAGAAACTGCTCTTGTGTCTTCTGCCTTTCCTTGTTCTCCAATCCTGCATGGTAATATTTTGCATTGATGCCGTAAGATTGAAGTTTATTAGCCAAACTCTCAGTCCCTTTTCTGCTAAGACAATAAATAATCCCACATTGACCGGGATGTCTGTTCACTATCTGTAAGATCTGCTCCCATTTTTTCTGCCCCGGCAAAACAGATAGTGATAAATTTGGACGGTCAAATGAAGAAATAAAAAATTCAGGGTTGTGTAAATTCAATAAATCCCCTATATCTCTTCTAACTGCTTTATCCGCTGTTGCTGTGAGAGCTATTACAGGGATTTGAGGGAATACATTTTTTAATATCGATAATTTTTTGTATTCTGGTCGGAAATGATGACCCCAGCTACTTACACAATGTGCCTCATCAATTGCTATAAGATTAAGATTCAATGTTTTTAAATATTCAATAAAATTACCACTGAAAAGACGCTCCGGCGCAACATATAACAAATTTAAAGACTGATCTCTTAACTTATTTTTTATTACTGCTGTTTCTTCGGGTGTTAAAGAAGAATTCAAATAAGCGGCTGATATACCATTAGATTGTAAACTTTCAACCTGGTCTTTCATTAATGCAATAAGAGGTGAAATAACAAGCGTTAATCCCTCGGATACTATAGCAGGAAGCTGATAACAAATTGACTTACCTCCTCCTGTTGGCATTAATACAACGGAATCCTTACCTTTTAAAACGTTCTGAATGATCTCTTTTTGAAGAGGTCGGAATGAATTATAGCCAAAATACCTCTGAAGGGTACTTTCTAAAATACCTGAAGAAACAAGTTGTTCCAAAATTTATCCGTTTTGATGGTTCACTTAATCAATACGAAAGTATATATTTCTTCAAAAGAATAATAAATAGACGAAAAAAGTTTTTAACATACTTCTAACCCGAGGATGTCTAAAAAGTTCCACTAAAGGATTTTCGGAAACTGCCGAATTAGGGGCAAAACCTGATTTTCAACAAGTTTTTTAGAAAAACCTTTCTATATAACTTCCTGTCTCCAGCTAAACTTGAAAGAATAAAGGGTGGTGAAAAAAATTGAGTAGTTAAACAGTCATTATTTTAACGCATTCTTTAGTTATGATTTGCATAAAACAATAAACAAGAGCCAGTTATATGACATAGCATATTTCTTCTGCTAAAAGAAAAAAAATTTATTCTGCACGCAGCGTTTAGTATCTTTTTTATCGTATAGTTTAATAAACCCTTTAAACAATGAAAAAATTTTTAATTACCATTTTTGTAGTGATTCTGGGAGGTTTCTACAATTCCTGTGAACATGAACAGCTTACACCGGATGATCGGCAAATGAAAGAGATTCATTTAAGTCCGGTGGCCAAACAAATCGTTGAAAAAGACAACCAGTTCGGGTTTGAACTCTTTCACAACCTTACTGAAACAGAACAAGAAGTGAAAAACACAATGATTTCTCCGGTTAGTGTTGCCCTGGCGCTAGCCATGACTTATAATGGAGCTACCGATTCCACGAAAAAGGCAATGGAAAATACACTCAATTTGGAGGGATTAACCACTGAACAAATTAACCAATCTTACAAAGATTTGATGGAAGCTCTGCTTTCTGTTGATCAAAAAGTTACGGTAGAGATGGCCAATTCCATCTGGTCAAAGCAGGGATTTACTGTAGAGGATGAATTTATAAAGGTTAATGGAGACTATTACAATGCCGAAGTAAGGGAACTGGATTTCAGTGATCCGATTGCAAAGGATATTATAAACGGATGGATTTCTGACAAAACTCACGGCAAAATCCAGGATGTTATTGAAAGCATTGAGCCCTCAGTTGTTATGTACCTAATAAATGCCCTGTATTTTAATGGCTTTTGGAAGTATCAGTTTGATGAATCCGATACTAAAACAGAACCCTTTTATACTGTTGATGGTTCTGAAGTACAGACCGACATGATGCAGATGGAAGCCGATTTAAAGTATTACAGGGATGAAAGATTTGAAGCCATTGAATTGCCCTATGGAAGAGGTAATTATAGTATGATTTGTCTGCTCCCGAATGCCGGTTATTCCGTAAATGAGTTAATCATGGATTTGTCGGTTTCCCGGTGGAATGAAATGCTGTATGGTTGGACAGAAAAAGGCATACAGTTACACCTGCCCAAGTTAAAATTTGAATATAAAAAGGAACTAAAAGAAATTCTAACCAGTTTGGGAATGGGAATAGCTTTTACTCCGGAAGAAGCAGATTTTTCCGGAATTAATCCTTTGAAGGAGCTGTTTATTTCGAAAGTGATACATCAAACCTTTCTAGAGGTGGATGAAAAAGGAACAGAAGCTGCTGCGGTAACTGTAGTTGAAATTAGAGAAACAAGCTCTGGTGGTTCGGGCAGTCCCTATAGAATTCGTTTTGATCGTCCGTTCTTGTTTGCCATACAGGAAAACAGCACGAAAACGATTATGTTTATGGGAAAGGTTATCAACCCTGCATAGACCATAAAGAATACCTAATTAATTCTGCTCAACTATGAATATTATTTTGAAATTAATGATTATAATCAGTATGGGTTTCACGTTCATCTCATGCGAATCAGATGAAAAGGAGGTTTTGTATGACTCCCCATTTTATGCTAAAATTGATAAACGATACCATATATCTGATGAATATTCCTTTATTATTAAAGATATCAATGATTCAAGATGTCCCGAAGGAGCCCTATGTATTTGGCAGGGAATGGCTACAATATACATTGAGTTTAATTTGGGACATAGAATTGATACCTCATTAAATACTATGGATAACGGAAAATGTGTTTTGGGATTTTATTCTATTTCACTGGGAGAAATTTCTCCATATCCACACATAGATAGTATTCCGGAGAAAGAAGATTACAGAATCGAATTGTTTGTGGAACATATTTAGATTTTTTAAGATAATGTTTAAAAAATGAGTATATTGAGATTAAGATTATTGTAAAACATAGTTTTTGAAACTGGAAAAAAGAATTCTGGACGGTTGCCGAAAAGGCAAACGCAAGCATCAAAAAGAGCTCTATGAACATTTTTATGCCTATGGAATAGGGATAGGCTACCGGTATGCCTATAACAGGGAAGATGCACAAGAAATACTGAATGATAGTTTTATGAAAATATTTAAGAACATAGATGGATTTAATGAAGAGAAATCATTCCTTCCATGGTTTAGAAAAATAATTATTAATACAGCAATAGATTTTTATAAAACAACCAGGAACTATAAGGATAGTATCCAACCTGAGGCTGTTGAAGTGGAAATATTTGATACTGAAACATTGGATTACCTGGACTTAGATGATCTAATGGGATTGTTGAATGAGTTGCCCGAGATGTATCGCTTAATTTTCAATTTATATGAAATGGAAGGCTACTCTCATGAAGAAATAGCTAAAATGCTGGGAATTGGTTCAAGCACATCCCGTTCCAATTTAACGAGAGCAAAAAGGTTGTTACGATTACGTTACAAACAATATTATGCCAAGGACTATGAGCGAAATGTTCGATAAAAAACTGGTAAGACGACTGGCAGAAGTATTTGATAACCGCCAGGAAACTTTTGACAAAGGGGCATGGAAGGATATGGAGAAACGCCTTAACCAGGAAGGTAAGGCTGGAACAAATTATTCCTCCATAATAATGCGTGCTGCTGCCATAATTTTATTATTGATAATATTGTTTGTGCCGGTACAGCAAAAATTCAAAGAACAGGGAAAAGTAGAATTATCAGGAGGGAATATAGAACTGAATCTACCGACTGGTTCCATGAATCAACAGGAAGGTGTTGACAAAAAGATTTCACCAAGCCTATATGAGATTAAACAGATACCTGAATCCACCAAAGAGACATCCAGAGAGCAGGAAAAACTGGCTTCCTCCCAGTCTAAATCAATGCCTGACAGAATATTGGAGAAATCTAATTCCGGTGTTAATGTACAGGAAAGGATTAGGGAAAACCAGTTGTCAAAATTATCACCAAGATTTAATGGTCTCCCTGAAAAATCAGCAGCAAGAAACAAAATCAGGAAGCCTTATAATTTTAATTTCAAAACTGAATCTGAATGGCCGGTGGCAACGGATCAAGACTTAAAAAGGAAAAATGTCAGCTTTAGCATACTCCTTTCAAGCCTATATAATTATACCCCTCAGGAAACCAAAAGCCAATTCAATTATTCCGGCGGATTTCAATCTGACATATCAATTACCCACAATCTTAAACTAAATACCGGACTTATTGTGGCTAAACAATATTTTACAACTCAAGCAGAACAATCAAATACTGCATTCCACTCCAGTTATCTTTCTGAATCCTCTGAGGATTTTTATGTAAGCGGAACAGATCGTTTTGAGTTAATCGGATTGGATTTGCCACTGAATATAACTTACCACATTAAAAATTTAACTTTTACAGCAGGATTATCTTCCTTTTTCTATATACAGGAAAGAGTGCTTGCTGATTTTACTTCTTCGCTTAGTGAGAATTCTGAAATAAATCTTTCAAATAGTCCAAATATAGTAAAGCGAAATGATGAATTATTTTACCAGGAAGAGTCCAGCGCTTTTGAAACTTTGGACCTGGTAAACACATTTAATTTTTCCTTAGGCTACTATTTCGAATGGCACGAAAATAAATTTCTTATTGAACCCTATATTAAACATCCTATTGGTGATATGACAAGCTATAACATACGCTATGGCTCAAGAGGCGTAAGGTTAATATATGTCTTTTAGTGCTGGATTTCTCTTCCTTCATTAATATATTAAAAAAGGGATACCCAAACTTTATTAACTTTGCACAGAAGTGATAACTTATACCTATGTCTGACGATTTTATTTCAAATAAAAAGGTGTCTGTATGACAGAAAAGAATATCAGGGAAAAAAGTTTGGAAAAAGAATTCAAATTTAATACATCCCGCAGTGGAGGGCCGGGAGGTCAACATGCCAATAAGGTAGAGACCAGCGTGGAATTACGTTTCAACATATATAACAGCGAAAGATTGGATGAAGAAGAAAAAGAAAGATTACTCAAAAAGCTGCGTAAAAAGATAACCAAAGAAGGCGAGCTGATTATAACCTCAGAATCAAAACGTTCTCAATTGCAAAATAAAATGGACGCTATTGAAAAATTCTATGAAACAGTTGAAAAAGCCTTGAAAAAAACAAAACGCAGAAAAAAAACAAAGCCGCCTGCTGCTGCCAAAGAAAAAAGAATACAAGAGAAAAAGAAACGCAGTGAAAAAAAGTCGCAAAGAAAACCACCATCCTACTAAATACTGCATCAAACAATTGAAAAATAAAAAAACTAAAATTCCTTAAACACCCGAGCCAAAGAAAAGCCCGGAGCCTGTATCTTTAGATCAAGAAAATATCCGAAAGGTGTTTGCGAAACAGAATATCCCCTTTCAGACAGCCATGCATCAATTTCATCGAGGAAGACATGAGTATACTCCGGGTCGGCTTTGCTGTTTGAGAGGTGAGCAAATGAATGTAAAATAATATGCTCTGGTGAATTTTTACGATCAATCCATTTAAGAAGGTTTCTGAGATTGCGTTTTACAGATTTTTCATTGTCTTTGTCATGTTCTTCGACCTGGATAAATGCAGCCTGGGCATTTTCATAAACAGCTCCTTCACTTACTTCCTCCGCATTTTCCAGTGTCTTTTCAGTAGGAGTATATTCAAAACGATTGCAATAAATTAATAATACCTTCATATGATGATTTTTAAGATTTTACAATTTAATTTATAATAAAATTCAGATACAAAATTACCAACAAAACAGATAAAACAAAAGAGTTTCCAATGGATTCCTTTTTACTGGTCTGTTATTCTTAACGGGAAACAAAAAACTACTTAGCTATTGTGTTCAAGCTTGATAAAAAGTAATTTTTAATTACCAGTATAGTTTTTTAACTTTGCTATCAAACAGAAATAATCATTAAAATCGAAATTATGAGCGAGAATCAAGAACAACGAATTGTAAGCTACAAAATCAGTGCAGTTGAATTGTTAAACCTGGAGATGAAACATCCCCAGCAGGAAAAGATAGATTTTAACTCTTTTCACTTTGATTTAAAGCTACAACACAGAGTTAATACGGAAAAAAAATTAGTTTTTGTAATTTCAACAGTGAATAT
>JBKGZD010000126.1:0-7472 GCA_046545795.1 Bacteroidales bacterium
CTTTTGTGAATATCAACACAATAGATGACCTTAAAAATCTTTGGTTTTAGCAAAATATATAGCATTTAAGTTAAAAAACACAAATAGAAAAAGTATCTGCTCTTCATTATGAACATAATCCTTTTTCACACCCTGGTAATAAATATAGATTGATAAATAAAAGGATTTTATTTTCGAATAAAATTTTCTCTTGTATTAATGAGAAAAATTAGTCTAATTGAAGTTATTATTTATCTAAAACAAAATCAAACTTATTTGAATCCTACCCAAATTTTCAAAACTACTGCTGATAAATAATATTTTTTATCCTCTCTATCCTTTTGTTAATTGTTTCTGAGATGGTTGAAGAAGTTAAAGAAGTGGTTAGTTTTCTCATAGACAAAGGCAGTTAACCCCGATTTCTTTAACCATCTTATTAACTATTAACCCTAAAATTTTTAATTTATGAAAAAACTAATGCTTGTTTTATTCCTGTTCTTTACAGGGGTGTATTGTTATGCCCAGGTGGAAGTTACAGGGAAAGTAACAAATGCAGAAACGGGAGAACCCATCCCGGGTGTATCTGTGGTAGTTAAGAGTGATGAATCCATTGGAACTACGACAGATATGAATGGTGATTATGCCTTAGATGGTATTCCATCAGATGCTGAAACACTGGTATTCAGCTTCGTGGGTATGCAAACCCATGAAGAGTCAATTGAAGGCAGAACTACAATCAATGCAGAAATGACGCCTGGCGTTCAAGAGATGGAAGAGGTAATAGTATTAGGATATTCCCAAAGAGGGAAAAACCAAATTACAGGATCTGCAACACAAGTTGGTGGAGAGTCCTTGGAGGCAATTTCAGTAGAGTCAGTAGACAGGGCATTGCAAGGCGAAATTGCCGGTGTGGATATCAGAACCAACTCCGGTACTCCAGGTGCAATGCAGGATATTAGAATTAGAGGACAAGGCTCATTGAATGCAAGTAATCAACCTTTAATTGTTATAGATGGTGTACCTGCTAATTCTGGAAATTTCAACGAAACCAATGAAGCTGCATATACATCATTGAGCAAACTTTCCTCTCTTAACAGCAGTGATATTGAGTCATTCACAGTTTTAAAAGATGCCTCAGCCACTTCCGCATATGGAGCAAGAGGGTCTAATGGCGTTATCGTTATTGAAACAAAAAAAGGTAAATCTGGTGATGTTACCTTCAACCTTCAAAGCCGTTATGGCTTTAGTGATAATGCTGTGGAGGGACGTACTTTCTTGAGTGGTGAACAACGTTTTACTCTTTATAAAGAAGCTCTGCACAACTCATTTGGTGTTGAGGAAGATGAAGCCTGGCAATTTGCTCAAGATAATAGTTTGACGGGAGTGAGCCAGTTTCAACACTGGATTGACAACGATCGTCCTGATATTAGTTGGAAAGATGCAGTAAGGAATGAAAAAGCTCCATTAATGAATTTTGATTTATCGGCAAGAGGTGGTACTGAAAAATCATCCTTTTATGCTGCTGTTGGTTATAATAAAACTGAGCCCACAGTAGTAGGTGACCCATTTGAAAGAATTTCTGGTTTGCTAAATTACAGCAGAGAACTAAGAGACAATTTACAGTTTAAATCAAAGATAAATATCTCCAATACCATACAAAACCCAATATTGGAACAGGCAGCTTATTATGCAAATCCTCATGGTGCACCAGTTTTTATGCCAAATGTATACGAACCCTATAATGATGAAGGAGAGCCTAACATAGACATCCCCCCTCTTGCATATAATCCAATTTATTTGGCGGAACATGATATCAACTATAATGATATGACCGATATAACAGGCCAAATGAATCTGAGATGGGAGATCGTGGATAATTTGAGATTTGAGACTAACATTAACGGTAACTATAACGTGACTAATACTTTTGGATTCGGGAACAGAAATTATGGGGACTATGAAGATCAAAACGGAAATGTATCTGAAGAACTTAGCAGAATATTTAATGTAGTGTTTCAAAACAGGTTAAATTATAAATTTTCAATTGATGATACCCATAATTTTGATGTTACAGTTCTTCAGGAAACTCAAAGAAATAACGATAGGTATTTATGGGGATATGGAGAAAACTTCCCTGCTGACGATTTAATTTATTTAGATAATGCCCCATCAAATCAAGAGACAGGAAGCAATTTTTACGATTGGATTAATTTGTCGTATTTAGGAATGATTAACTATGACTATGAAGGAAAATATATTCTCGATTTAACCTTTAGAAGAGAAGGCTCATCAAGATTTGCACAAGACAATAGATTTGGTAACTTCCTGTCAGCAGGTGCTGCATGGAACTTGACGGAAGAAGACTTTATGGCTGGATTTGATGCGTTAAGTACATTCAGGTTAAGAGGAGCATACGGCACAAGCGGTAATAATGCAATCGGCTTAAATCAATATCAACCCTTAATGGCTTTTGACGCAAAATACGAAGAAAAAGGTGCATTTTACCCTGTTCAACTTGGAAACACAGGACTAACATGGGAAAAAAACAAAAATTATGATATAGGTTTTGATTTTGGATTTTTTGATGAAAGTCTAACAGGTTCATTTGCTTATTATAACAAAGAAACTTACGATCTTCTACAGGAAGTACCATTAACGAGAACAAGTGGATTCTCTTCCTACCTTGCTAATGTAGGTGCTATGGTCAACAAAGGTATAGAGGTTGAATTAGACTGGCAAATTGTTATGTCTGATGATTTTAACGCTAGAATAGGTGGACATATATCTACCAATGATAACGAAGTTACTGAACTGGCAAAAGATCCTGCTGGAGACCCTATGGTAATTACCGAATACGCTAACAGAACAGATGTTGGGCATCCGGCAAGAGAATTTTATATGAGAAAATGGGCAGGTGTTGATCCTGAAACAGGTGAGGCAATGTGGTATATTAATGAGGAAAGTGATGAAACCACCAAAAATTATTATGAAGCCGAAAAGCAATGGATGGGAGGTAGTCCTATACCTACATATAGTGGAGGTTTTGATGTATATGCTGACTACAAGGGATTTTATCTGGACATAGACCTGATGTTTGCAGGAGGAAACAAAATCCGGGAAACATGGACAGAATACTATATGAATTCCGGCTATTATCCAATTGCTTTAATGCAGGGAGCAGAAGAATTAATGGACAGATGGCAAGAACCAGGTGATGAAACAGATATACCAAAACAAGTTTTTGCCTCGGATGTATCAGCAGAAGCAAGTAGTCGATTCTTATATGATGGGGATTATGTAAGAGTTAAAGGATTAACTTTTGGTTATAATCTCCCCGAAAGATTATGTTCTAGAATTGGAACAGAAGCTATAAGAATTTACGCAAGAGCCAGCAACTATTTTACATGGGTTAAAGACGATAATTTAAAACATGACCCTGAAGTAAGATCTTCAGGAGTTACAACGCTTACTACGCCCCCTACTAAGTCTATTACTTTTGGTTTAAACTTAAAATTCTAAAAATTATGAAACGAATAATTTATTCAATAATAGCTTTAGGACTTCTTGCAGGCATCTTTAGCTCTTGCAGTGAGGAAACCTTAGATCCCACACTAAAACAAGAGAAAGATATAAACACAAGCATCAATACTGACGATGATTTAGCAGGAGTCCTCAGAGGAGTATATAACAGAATCACTTCGTCAAATTACTATGGTAGAGATTACATAATCTATGGTGAAGTAATGGGTGATAATTGTTTCACTAATGGAAACTCAGGTAGATTTATTGAACCTGCTGAAATGGATATAGGTCCATCCGTAGGATATGTACAAAGTACCTGGTACCAAATATACAGAGTTATCTCTGCGGCGAATGTAATCCTCAATACAGATAAAGAAACTATAGAAGGCAACGAAGAGGATATAAACAACATCTATGGGCAGGCTTATGCTATCCGGGCAATGGCCCACTTTGATCTAATGAAGCTTTATGGTCAGCAACATGTAACAGGTGGATCAGATGCATTAACAGTTCCGTTCCTTACCAAATTCGCTAGTGATTTGGAAGAATTTGATGATGAAAGCTTAAATCCTGAAAGAGAGGAGTATAATGAAATGCAAACCAGAATATATACTGATTTGGAAAAGGCAATTGATAATCTTTCAGGAACATCATTTTCTTATGCTTCAAAGGATTATCATTATTTTTCACTTGAAGCAGCACATGCATTAAGATCAAGAATTGCACTTTACTTTCAGGATTGGAGCCAGGCCATAACAGATTGCGAAGCTGTTATCAATTCAGAAAAGTATGAGATAGTGGATTCTGCAGATTACGTTAGCTTATGGCAAAATGATGGTGGTGCTGATGCCATTTTAGAAATGGCCTATAACGAAACCGATAACAATAATATTAGTGGTTTGGCATACATGTATCGGGGAGGCTCTTATGGTGATGTTGCAGTTACTCCTGAATTTGTATCAATTTTTGATTCTACTGATGTGAGGATGATGGGACAAACAGAAGTTTTGGGTGTTCCTGTGAATATGATAGGATCAGGTCCCGAGATGCCTGAATTTTACAGAAATAACGGAAAATGGCCTGATATGTCAAATTTTGCAGATAATGTACAATTAATAAGATACGAAGAGGTCATTCTCAACTATGCTGAAGCACTTATGGAAGAGGGTGAAACAGGAATTGACGGACTAACTGCCTTGGACTATTTGAATATGATCCCAGAAAATCGCGGAGCTAGCACATATTCTGAAGCAAATTTAGACAACATTTTAAATGAAAGAAGAAAGGAGCTTTGTTTTGAAGGTTTTAGATTCCACGACCTGGTCAGAAGAGGTCTGGCAGTCCCAAGTACCTCACAAAATGCAGGTTATAATGACCATGAAGAAATAGCTTATGGGGATTACAGATTGGCTTTTCCAATTCCTGAAAATGAATTGGAGGCTAATAGTAATATAAAACAAAATGAAGGATACTAATACAAGGCTCATTTTTAACTCCAGGGAAAGCAGTCTCAAAAGGGCTGCTTTCCTTTTTCACTAATAATTCTATTCCTGATTATTCCAGGACAAAAATATTAAGGCTTTAAAAAAATGGTTACAACAATTTTCCCCTGACCTCATTATCTTAACTGTGATCGAACCCTGCCAAGGGTAAACTAACCTTTTTCACTCACCCTCCATTAAACCCACAAAAACTATAAATATCTTAATAACACACTAATAAAAAAAGTAAATTATAAGCATTTTACGACTCCGTAGGTATAAAAAATTTTCAATATAATTATTGCGAACGTCCATAAATTTTGTTTCAATCGAAATAAATTTTGTGCCTAACTGACTATAGATCTGAATTAAAGGGTTTTAAATACGAACTCCTTTTTTTATCAAAATATCTTCATTCGTTATTTCAATTTGCATGTGCGGCAATTAGATTTTTTATCCTCTTTATCCTTTTGTTAATTGTTTGCTGAGATGGTTGAAGAAGTTAAAGAAGTGGTTAGTTTTCTCATAGACAATGTTGAAATGGAATTTCTAAAGGCAGAGGCCGCTGAAAGAGGAGGATATGATGTGAGTGAAGATCCTGGAGATTACTATCATGATGGAATCGAGGCAAGTATCAGATATTGGGGTCAAACTTTAGATGTACCTGAGGATGTGTTAGATGATCAAGTAAATGACTACCTTGCCCGAACAGATGTTGTCTACGATGATGCTGAAGGTGACTGGAGACAAAAGATTGATCTGCAAAAATGGATTGCCTTATACAATCGGGGCTGTGAAGCCTGGTCTTCCTGGAGAGTCCTGGATCATCCGGAATTCGAAGTAACGGATGATATGGGCACAAAATATGATGAAGTGCCAGTGCGTTATCCATATCCTTTTGATGAACCTAGACTTAACGAGGCTAACTATAACGAGGCAGTAAGTGATATGGGCGGTGAAGATAGCCCACTTGTAAAATTGTTCTGGGATGTTAATTAAAGATAGTTTGAATTAAACATATTGAGGGGTGTCCGAATATACGAAGACACCCCTCTTTTTTTCCTGTTATTGGTTATATTAATAATTTAACCGCTTTGCAGAATAAAATACCAGGTTCTTAAAACCATAACTACTCTTTAGCAAAACAAATTTAATTTTTTCAGATGCTCATAAAAAACCTGTTTATAACTTTCTCCTATGGGGATTTGGTGGTTTCCTGATATTTCAACGGTATTCTTATGAAATGATTCAATTTTATCAATAGAAATTGCATAAGAACGGTGAATCCGAATAAAATTCTCCAGAGGTAAGTTTTTCATTAATTCATCAAAACTTTGTAATGTGAATATAGAATCATCCTTGGTTTTAATAATCAAATAATTACTTAATCCCTGGATATAAAGAATATCATCAAAGCTTACCTTTTGCATTCTATATTTTGTCCGGATAAAAATATAATTTTTCCTCTGTTGTATAGGAACTTGATAAGACTGGGGATATGGGTGGTCCTCATTCATCTTGTCGTATACAACATTAACTGCCTTTAAAAATCTTTTGTAGGAAACTGGTTTTAACAAATAATCTTCAATATGAAATTCGTAGCCTTTTAGGGCATAATCGGCTGTTTTGGATAAAATGATCACATGGGGTTTTTCTTTTAATGTCTCAAGAAGCTCAATCCCGTCAATATCCTCCAAAGCCACATCAATGAATATTAAGTCCAGCGGCTGAGTCTTTATTGCTGAATATGCTTCATAAGCATTTGTATATGTGCCCTGCAGATTCAGAAAGTCTATCTTCTCTATCAAACTCTCCAGGTAATCTATACTTTTTGGGTCAGCGTCAATGATTATGCAGTTAATATTTTGCATAGGTTGAAAATTTTATATATCCTTGAATTGAAATGAGAAAAGCTTGATTATTTATCTGTTAAATACTTTTATAAAATCCAATGAGTAAAAAAAATGTCAACCAGGTAAATTCATAGTCAAAAGGTACAAGCATATAATTAAAACCCTTTAACACATTTTAACAGTTTTTAACTAATGCAAGATAAATAATATGTAATTTGAACGCAATAATTTCGACGGGAAATTATCCATAAATTCTATTTAGGTTCTGTAATTCGGCATATGAAAACAAAAGCTGCTCCAACTTCCTTATCAATTGCAAAGTGCAAAACAAAAAATATAACGTTCTCTGATTTTGTCCAGGATGAGCGCATATATATATCTCATGGAGAAGACTTTAGTGCAAGTCAAAGCATTTGACAAGGCGTCAGAATAGTTTATTCTTACTCACTATAGGTTTTGTCCATTATCAAATCGGTAAACTTCCCCAATATAAGCCATATCAGTTAGATGGAATTTTTGCTCATGGACATTTACATTTGAAACGTCCATGGTAAGATCTATATGACCAATGAAAAATTAAAAATAACCAAATAAAAAAATGTAAGGAAATAATGCCCTTACATTTTCTATATTATGG
>JBKGZD010000127.1:0-7412 GCA_046545795.1 Bacteroidales bacterium
TTTTACCAATTATTCAACCTCCTCCCATTCAATTTTCTCTTTCCATTTCTTATTATCTTTCATAAAATTAGTAAGTACGTCCTCAACATTTTTTTTGGAGATATCTCCGCCTGCACTTTTGTAATAACCTTTCGTATCCCCATAGCTCATTTTGAATCCCTCTTCAATCATCATCGCCTGAACAAAAGCATCTCCTTTTCTTAAAATAATGTATTCATTATCTTCGCCTAACTCTCCCAAAGCATCTTTCAAATCACCCCTGTCTGCTTTTGAAATAATGTCACCATTTGCCATCTCAATTCGATAACCGTCAAGCTCTTCTTCCATCTCTTTTGACGCTTTTTGATATTCTTTCGCCATTTCTTCACCAGCTTCCCTGTATTCCTTCATTAACTTCTCTGCTTTTTTACTTGTATACCCGGAATATCGTTCTACGCCTCTTTTAGTTCCAAGGCCTATAAGGAAAATCAAAATCAGCAAACCTCCAATTATAAAATGAATAATCCTGGCCGTTTTCACTTCTCCTTTCAGGGTTTCTGTTACACCAAAATACAAGATATACAATGCATACAGATTAACCAGCAAAGCTATAAAACTATGAAAGGTTAACCCGATAGCTGCTGTAAAACCAAGAAAAGCAGTAATTGGCATAAAAATCATTAATGAAGCAGAAACCCGGAGGTTGACTTCAAAACTGTTGCTGCCTTTTGCCAGCGCAGATATAACGAGAACAATAACTGCCCCGATAAAAACGCCAATAACAGACCATATTATTGGTAATAGAAATGCCCATAATGCCGTTCCTCCGACAAACATGCCTCCCGTGTAGCCACGCACATTCAGCAGACTCCATAATAATGCAAAGATACCGGAAACGATTCCGTAAATCAGCGCTTTAAAGATGGGATAACTCACTCCCCCACCAATAGGCATTGTGCTAAAATAGGCCTTCGGAGTTTTGAGAATCTGTTTGGATTCATCCAAAACTTTTGTCAATATTGATGCTTCTGATGCCATAAAATATATTTTTTGGGGTTAAAACCTCAAGTTAAGAAAAATTTAAGAATATAACCACTCCTTTTCCTTTTAAACATAAAATTAAGCGCTATTATCAAAGTATTTTATCTATTTGTCAAATTAAAATTTATTCATTATCTGCTGTAAAGCTTATTTTTCCGGATAATTTTAATACATCTCTTTCTATCCTCTCCCCTGAACAAATATTAATGGAAGCCCGTTTGTAAAATGAAAATTAAAACTAATAATTAACATAATTTAACTTGTATAAATAGGTAGAAACAACATGGGAGCAAACGCATATAAAATGCAGTAAATTAAAATATTAGAAACACAACTCAAAAATTCACAACCAGGAAAATACGTAGGTTTACGTATTTTCAAACAGATA
This sequence comes from Bacteroidales bacterium, assembly GCA_046545795.1. Lineage (GTDB taxonomy): Bacteria > Bacteroidota > Bacteroidia > Bacteroidales > UBA12077 > JAGXLC01. The sequence goes on from JBKGZD010000127.1 coordinate 1,409, forward strand.
ACAATACCATAATTTTACTTTTTTTAATACCGATGAAAAATAATACGCTGATAACCACAAACAAAAAATTGTATGTAATAGAAGAAAATAAAGTGAATACGGATTTGCTAATTCGTATTATGCAGCAGAATGGATACAAGATAAATCGATTCACAGATACTTCTGATTTTATTAAAGTAATTGATAACAATAAAGAGGAAGGTTTAGCTATCTATAATGAAAAACCAACAGTGATATGGCAAAATATTCCTGAACAACACAGAGATTTTTTTCACCAATTGTTATTTTCATTTAAATGGGTAATAGACATTCTGAATAAATTTAACATTGGATTTGGGCTAATTCATAAAAACAAATACCTGCTTTTAAATAAAATCTTAAAAAATAGTTCCGGGCTAACCATTAATGAGATTATTTCTTATGATGTGGGCGATTTAGTCCATAAAAAAGATAGAAAAAAAGTAAAAAACCATCTCCGCAAATGTGTAAAGCACAAAGTGAAAAATCACTCAGTTAGTGGTACCTTTACCTCATTGGACAATAAAGTAAATGACTTTGTGGCTATTACCCACCCCCATAGAATTGATGGACACACATATCTCAGTGCATATATAATCTTTGATGCTTTTCATAATTTGAATAGCATGAAAGAAATCACATACATGAAATTTCTATCTTATGAAATGAATAATATTTTAAGTAACCTTATAAAAATGATACATTTTGATACCTATAAACACGATTCTACGGAAAAATTACTTAATAATATTAATGAAAAGAAAGTGTTTCAAAACCACTTTCTAATAACCGAAAGAGAGTTTGAAATACTGCACTTGATATTCCTTGGTTTAACAAGTGAACAAATAGCAAATAGATTATGCATAAGTAAACGTACAGTAGAAACTCATCGCCACAACATACTGGGAAAAACCCAGACAAAAAATACTGTAGAACTCATAAAACTTGTATACAAATATAACCTCTTTATAGAATAGTATTTATAGGCTAAGTATAAACCCGTAATTTACACTTTATAAGTAGTTTCACTCTTGTACCAGCTCATTTTAGGCGTTACTTTCGAATAATCAATTTTAGATAAAATTATAAGACAATGAGCTGGAACAAAAAAATAATGGTAGTAGATGATGACCCTGTAAATACTTTATTGCTAAAAGAATTGCTTAACGAATACTATGAAATAATAACTTTTCATAGAGCTGTACATGCACTGGAGTTCCTGAAAAAAACTCCAGTAGACCTGGTAATAACAGACCTGATGATGCCTGAAATGGATGGCGTTGAATTGTTAAAAAAAATCCGCAAGCAAACATGCCAAATTCCTGTTATTTTTCTTAGTGCATATAATGAACCAGACAAAATAAAAGAGGCTTTCCGGCAAGGAGCAGACGACTACCTATTCAAACCCATGTCTTTCAACAAAATAATTAATTCTGTAAAAAGGTCTCTCAGCTCAGCAACTCTATTATAGGAGAGAGATACAACAAAAAATCCCATATCAATGAAAACACAACAAAAAACAGATTCAAAACAAAATTCCTGGTTTACTTTTAAACTAGGAGATGAAGAATTTGGAGTGCATGTGCAAAATGTGCTTAATATTCTTGAACTCACTTCAATCACCAAGGTTCCTAAAGCGCCTGAATATATGACAGGGGTTATTAATTTAAGAGGTACAGTCTTGCCAGTTATTGACACCCGGCTTAAATTAGGCATGACATCTACAGAATATACGGATAACACCTGCATAGTAGTAATGGAAATCGAGAGCAATGGCGAAAAAATATATTTTGGTGGTTTGGTAGACAAAGTAGAGGCAGTACATGAAATTAGTCCAGAAGAAATCAAAACCCCAACCGACTATGGTAATATATATAACTCGATGTTCATTGAAGGCATTGTAGAACGCAACGACAGGTTCATAATGTTATTAACCCTGGGAAAAATTTTTGAAAACAACGAGTTAAAAACTCTACAACAAAAGACAGAAACCAAACAATATTAATTAAACTTAAAAATCAAGATTATGAAACTATCATTACAAAACCGCACTCTTTTATCATATACAGCATTAATTATAATAGCAGCTGTTGTATTTGGAGTAGGCTTTAACAGCCTTAATAAAATGAACAAACGCTTGAACCGTATCACCGATTCAACTGCATTAAAAGTACAGCTTGGAGCAAAACTAGACAAAGACATTAGCTCCATTACAAATACTTCAAAAGACATTATCCTTACGGATAACCCTGAAGAGATGAAAGAATATATGAATTTGATCGAAGAAATAGAAAGTACTATAAAGGAAAGAGAAAATGAAATACGCGGACATCTCTTAGGTGAAGGGGAAATATTATTTGAAGAATTTCAGACAAACTGGGATCGTTATCTTACAATTCTGGAGGATGTAAACAACAATGCACTAAAAAATTCCAATAACAAGGCAAGAGAAATTTCCATGGAAGAATCAGGAGTAGCCTACAATGATGCAATAACAGCTTTAAGGGAACTTATCGAAGATGGCAACGAGGAAGTAAAAGATGTTGGACTAGCTGCTTACAGTAAGCTTCATAAAATGTATGAAAAAGAAAAAGACATTATTTTCCTAAGTGAAAATGAAGACATGGAAAAAATGAAGGAAGAAATAAACACACTTGAAGAAGAAATTAACAGAGATATAAACAACCTTAGACAATTAACCGGTAATAACACATTCGAATCATTTAACTCAAATTACCAACAATATCTTAATAATAAAGATAAGGTAGTTGACCTAACAATGGAAAATGGGAACAATATTGCTTCATCTCTTGCTGAAGATGGCAGACAATACCTGGATAAAGCCTCGGATGCCTTAACAAAAATAATAGATCTCAATGATCAACAATTGGAAGATGATGCTATTGCAAGTGACTCAAATTATATCCAGGCACGAAACCTGATGCTGTCAGTTTTGGCCATAGGTATCATTGTAGCCATCTTAATCACAATCATTTTCACACGGTCATTAATGAGACAACTCGGAGGCGAGCCGGAAGAGGTAGCTTTTATAGCAAATGAAATTGCCAAAGGAAATCTTACCAGAAAAATCGATGGTAAACAAAAGAGTGGTATATATGGAGCTATGCAAACCATGTCGTCAAAATTGCAGGAAATTATTTCAACAATAGTAGATGGCTCAGACAATATAGCTTCAGCAAGTCAGCAATTAAGCAGCAGCTCTCAAGAACTTTCTCAGGGTGCTTCAGAACAGGCATCGTCAGTAGAAGAGGTTTCTTCTTCAATGGAACAAATGACTTCCAATATCCAACAAAATGCTGACAATGCAGAAGAAACAGAAAAAATTTCCAACCAAGCATCAGATGCTGTAGCACAGGGGGGTAAATCTACGCAGGAGACGGCAAAAAGCATGAAAACCATTGCAGAAAAAATTTCCATTATCAATGACATTGCTTTTCAAACTAATATACTGGCACTGAACGCTGCAGTTGAGGCAGCACGTGCTGGAGAACACGGTAAAGGTTTTGCAGTTGTAGCTGCTGAAGTGAGAAAATTAGCCGAAAGGAGCAAAGTGGCTGCTAATGAAATTGAAGAAGTATCTAAACAAGGAGTCAACATATCAGAAAAAGCTGGACAAGAATTAGAAGAAATTGTCCCCGAAATAGAAAAAACCGCTCAGTTGGTAAAAGAAATTACAGCTGCAAGCAGAGAACAAAACTCAGGGGCTGACCAAATTAATAGTTCAGTTCAACAACTTAACCAGGTTACCCAACAAAATGCAGCAGCTTCGGAAGAAATAGCTACAAGTGCTGAAGAATTGTCCAGCCAGGCTGATCAAATGAAAGAAATTATTGGTTTCTTTAGATTAAAAGAGGGAATGAAACAATCCCATAATAAATCCCCTGAGCAACAAACGAAAAATATTGCTCATATTAAAAACGAAAAAAACAATGGTAAATCAACAAACCATAATAATGAAAACAACAATGTAGAAAAGAATCAAGAAGGAACAGAACTAAAAATGTTTGAAAGTCAACATACTGAAAATGACAATAATTATGAAAAATATTAACCGTCTCCCAAATTTTCGTATATAAGGTTTAATTTTTCGAACGATTTGGGTTTATTGGTGAGACCCCCGCTAACTAAATTGCGGGGGTATTTTTTTCTAATCTCATATAATGCTCTTCATTCAAAGAAAAGATATTGAAATTAGTTTCAAAATTTTAATGCCAACCAAACAACAAACAACAAATTTATAACTCCCCACGTTAAATTATAACAATATTCCTCATAGTGGAATATACCTCCCAGGGATATTGAGCAGATTTTTTTAATACTACAAAGGAAATTGAAGCTGCATAATTTCTTTCTCGTGTCTGAAAGGACTGAATATAGTGCCGGGAAAAAACAATCCAAAAATCCGGTATAAATACTGTTTAATTAGCCACAAAGGAAAATTAAATTTGTAGCTTTCTAGTGGGAAAATATATGAATAGGGTTCTGATAAAATATGCGGGTGATCAAATTTATGTCATTGATGAAAATGACCTGGATTATAATACACTAAAAAATATCCTGACACGCAGGGGTTATAAATTAATCCCGGTAAACAACCATGAAAAATTTATAAAACAGTTTTTCCCCGAAAGCTGTTCAACTGAAAATGAAGATGAAAATACTCTCACCATCATAACGGAAAACTTACCCTCCCGCAATATATTAGAACATCTGAATCATCTGAATTTAACTGTGGAATGGTTGCTTACCGTACTTGAAAAATTCAATATTGGCTTCTGTATATATTCACAAGAACAATACCTGGCCTATAACAATGTATTTAAAAAAATTACAGGTCTTTCCTATGAAGCAATTACCAATGCAAGAATAGGAACATTTCTGACTGATATTTCAAGAAAATCAATAACAAAGTATATAAAAGAGTGTCTGAATAAAAAAATAAACCATTTTGCTTTTGACATTGAAATGAAGGAGAAAAAGCATGGAGAAAGACTTTATAAATTTTTTGGTTACCAGCTAAATATTGAAGGCAATAGTTTCGGAACGGGGTACATTTTAAATGAAAAAGAACACGATTTAGAAAACCAGGAAAAATTACGGGCTAACAAACTTGTAATTTCAGAGCTAAACCAGGCCTTTCGTATTTTAAATAAGGTTCAAAGCATCGATATCAATAAAGTAAAGAAAGACTCAAAAGAAAAGATAATAAACGAAATAGCAGAAGATCAACCCAATTACTCACGTGTCAACTTATCTGACAGGGAATATGAAGTGTTAATGCTGATTTACAAAGGATACACCAACCAGCAAATTGCCAATGAACTTTATATAAGTAAACGAACCGTGGATTTCCATCGTTCCAATTTACTGGGAAAAACCAACTCAAGAAATACAGCTGATCTCATAAGATTTGCCGTTCAAAATCATTTAATTGTAGACTAGCTCAAATAATTTAAGGCACTTTTTCGTTATTAGATAAATCCAGGAATTGGGGTAATATTTTATCACGTACCATTGTGCCAGAAAATCAGAATCTAAAAGATGGTCAACAACTGATAAATACTGCCAAAAGGTTCAAACCTGGTATTTATACTGTTTTAAAAAAACTATATTCTGCCTATTTTAGCAGGAAAATTATTTAACAATGTGCACAGATAAACCCACAATTTTTGTTGTCGACGATAACTTCTCCAATCTTATCCTATTAGAGCACATTCTGTCTGATTTTTACAATATTGTTGCTTTTTCCAATCCTTATAAAGTTCTCAGTCATCTTAAAGAAAAAGATGCACATTTGATAATATCTGATCTTGTAATGCCTGAAATGAATGGAATCGAACTGTTCCAGGAAATAAAAAAAGAAAAACCCGATCTCCCTTTTATAATTTTATCTGCCTACGATAAAGACCCGGATATTATTCAAGCCTATGAAAAAGGAATACACAAATACCTTGTAAAACCCGTG
>JBKGZD010000128.1:0-7332 GCA_046545795.1 Bacteroidales bacterium
GCCCACGTTCACGCGGGTAAGTCAACCCGCAGACAAAGCAAACCCCAACTGGTTTTCCATTGTTCCAAAAGTTCGCGTATTGGGAGGGTAGGTGGATTGGTTTACTCCGATGTCTCATGTACCACCAACTAAATCCGGTTGTTAATTCTATGGCATTATCATGTTTAATGCTCTACCTATCAGCATGATAGTAGCTTTATGTATAAGGAAAATTAAAAAGCTTCTCTGATTTTTCCGGCTGTTTCTTCAAACTCCTCTTCGCTAAGCTTTAGCTTTGGCTGCGTAAAGCTTGCATCTGATTCTTTGTTTATCGGAATCAGATGTATGTGAGCATGGGGCACTTCCATGCCCAGTACTACCACTCCTACTCTCTTGCATTCTATTGCTTTATCGATTGCTTTTGCTACCTTTTTTGCAAAAACCATCATGCCGCTGATTGTTTCATCATCCAGGTCAAATAGATAATCAATTTCTTTTTTCGGCACTATCAGAGTGTGCCCCTTTTTTAAAGGGTTGATATCCAGAAAGGCAAAATAATTTTCATCCTCAGCTATCTTATAGCATGGGATTTCTCCATTGATAATTTTTGTGAAAATTGAAGCCATAGTACTTAATTTTAAAGTGATATATCCAGAACTTCAAAAGGGATTTTACCAGAAGGCACCTCTATTTCTACTTCATCGCCTACCTTAGTTCCAAGCAGCCCTTGAGCAATTGGTGAATTAACAGAAATTTTTCCCTCCTTCAGATTTGCTTCACTCTCAGAAACAATGGTATATTCCATCTCTGCTCCATTCTTCTTGTTTTTTATCCTTACTTTATTCATTATTTGAACAGTATCTGTATCAATCTTTGACTGATCCAGAATCCTGGAATTTGCTATGGTATCTTTAAGTTTCTGAATTCGCATTTCGAGCATACCCTGCGCATCCTTAGCAGCGTCATATTCGGCATTTTCAGAAAGGTCACCTTTATCCCGGGCTTCTGCAATTTGTTTGCTTATTTTAGGCCTTTCAACAGTTTCTAGTTGTTTAAGTTCTTCTGTTAATTTCTTAAGGCCTTCTTCTGTTACATACGATAATTTTGCCATTTTTTCATCACTTTTAATTAAACATGCACTTTTCCCTAAAAGGGCAAAAAAAGAATGAAAAAGAAATCCGTTGGCGATTCAAAGTCAACGGATTTCTTTTTCACATTGCAAAGATAATTAAAAAAACAATATCTGTCAATTAACGGGTTGAGTTTTACCTTTGCTTTTTTTAAAAGTACTTTCGGTTAATAATTTCAGAATAGATAACTGCTTTCTTTGGGTCAAAATCTCTTTTTAACTGCCAAAGAAAATGCTTTTGCTTCTTTGATTTATTCTTACTTGTATCTGCTTTTGTTTCAACCCCTGATGGTTGAGTTACTGAAATATTTTCTTTAGCTTTTTCTTTGTTTTCTCTCTTCTCTTCTATTTCCCTTTCTTCAGGCTCCTCATCTTCAAAACTGTTAGATTGCTGTTGCTGATATCCTTCTTTGCCCTCATCAGAATACTCCGGAACAGTGTTAAACCTTTCCATACCTGCAGGCTGCTCCTGTCCACCATCATTATCTTCTTCAAACGCACTAACTTCCTCATTATTATTGCCGGATTGCTTTTTTACCGAACTTATTATCGAAATGACAATACTGGCCAGTATTATTAAAAAACCTATAATTTCTTCCATTTCTTCAGTCTTTTATATTTTTTCTATATAACCCCTTATCCCTTGGTTTTATTTTGCGATACTGGGTTTCAATCCATAGTTTAATTTTTTTCCACAAACCTGGGTTTTCACTGCGTAAATTTTCCTGTCTCCATGTTTCAGCCATCCGGGCATTATAATCCATACGTTTTTTAGTACTTGGCGCCTGCCTTTTATAGTGCATTTTTCTGAATTCTTCTCTTGCTTTCTCTCTTTTATCAGAATGCTTTTTTTCAATAGAATTATTAACTTTGGCAGATCGTTCTTCTTTACTTACTGGCTTTTGGAGTAAGCTGCAATTGGTTAAAGAAAATAATGACACAGAAAGAAGCAAAAACACCAATATTTTCAGGCAATATTTCATATGGTTATTTTTAATTTTTCAATTTTCATATAGAACTTATCATGGACGTTTTGCATTTAATTTTTTAAAAGGAATATGAAACCCTCAAAACAACAAAGATAAATGTACAAATATAATATATCAAATTTAAAAAAATTTTGGATATTGACCGTTTTACTTCTCATATTTATCCGTTGTGATGACGACCTGCCGCCATTCCCGTATGTCAGAATTGATGTTACTTTCAATATAGCTACGCAACTGGACAATTTACAACCTGGTGAATATGTCAAAATAGATGATCATGGTGTTGGAGGTTTAATAATATACCGTAAGAATCGTAGTACTTTTGAAGTTTATGATGCTGCGTGTACACATGAAGCCAATTCAGAGTGTGTAATAGAAATGGATGAGGATTTTCAGCACTTCTTTACCTGTCCTTGTTGTGGCTCAAGCTTTTTTATTGATCAGGAAGGGAATGTTTTTAACGGGCCTGCACGACGGCCTCTAAAACAATACCGGGCCACATACAGCCCTCCAAATCAGTTACATGTCAACAATTAAGAGTTAAACCGGCTTTGTAGCATCTGGCTTATAATCTTTTTATCTTTTTTCAGTTGGTTAACCAACTCATCTATATTATTAAACTTTTTCTCGTCCCGGATACGCTGAATAAAATGAATGGACATTTTTTTATTATAGATATCCTGGTTAAAATCAAAAAGATGTGTTTCAATTGTTTTTCTAAAACCATATTTATCAAAGGTTGGCCTGTATCCAATGTTCATCATTCCATAAACATTCTTTCCTTCTATATTAGCGCGAATAGCATAAACCCCATCTTTAGGGATGAGCTTGTAGGGATTTCTTATTTCTATATTCGCAGTGGGAAATCCAAGTGTGTTGCCAATCTGGTGCCCTCCGGTAACAGTACCTGAAATAAAATATTCATAACCAAGGTAATTATTAGCTGCTTTTAATTGCCCACTGAGTAATGCTTCCCTGATCTTGGTAGAACTGATTTTTACGCCCTCAACATGCTCGGCTTCTATACGTTCAAGTTCAAACTGATACTCCTGTGCACAGGCTTTCAAATCATTGTATCCACCTTCCCGGCCTTTGCCAAAATGATGATCGTAGCCAATAATAAGCTTATGGACTTCAATATAATTAACCAGGATATACTCTGTAAAATCACATGCTGAATAAAGGCTTGTATGTTTATCAAAAGGTATAATAAGTAAATGGTCTATTCCATGTTTTTCAATAAGCCTCTCCTTTTCCTCAAGGGTATTTAAAAGTTTTAAATTTTTAATATCCTTGCCAAGTACCAGGCGTGGATGAGGCCACAAGGTGACAACAACCGATTCTCCGCCAATTTTTTGTGCTTCTTCCTTTAACCGGGCCAGTAGTTTTTTGTGCCCTTTATGCACTCCATCAAACACACCGATTGTTACTACTGGTTTCCGGGCTTTAAACCTGTCCTCTGCTATATGAACTTTCACAGTCTTTAGTTTTGTGTAGCAAAATTAAATAAAACATATCAAAATAAATTTATTTTCTTTACGTCATAATTTTTAACCTGATATCTTAAAATATCTAAATAAGTTTATATCTTCGCAAAAAAATTTGTAGAAATATGTCTTTTATTGAACAAAAAAAGAAAAATATGTTTATTAAAATAAAGAAAACCTAAAATTATGATGAGACAAATAATGTTATTCGCAGTTTCCCTGATTTTTATTCAGGGATGTGGCACAAAATCAAACGATTTCACTATTGAAGGGAAATATGATAATGCTGCCGGAGAAGAAATCTCACTGGTAGAATTAAAAACAGAGGGCACGAACAAAATTGATTCCATGCAAATTGAGGATGATGGTTCGTTCCAGCTAACCGGGCAGACGAATATACCCAAGTTTTTTGTAGTTGAAGCCGGTAAAAACAACGGATTAACACTAATTATTAAGCCTGGTGAAAAAATACGCTTAACAGGAGATTTGGAAAATTTAAATTCGACTTATGAAATAAAAGGGTCAGAAGATTCTGAAAAAATTGTTGAAATGCGCACACGCCTGGAAAATACCATAAGTGAACTGGATTCACTTGGAAAAATATTCAGGGAAAATCCAGATGATGAGGAAATGAATGAGTTGCGAAGCAGGTTAACTGATAAGTCGGATGAGATAATAAAGGAACATAAAGAATACACTAAAGATTTTATTGACAATAATATTAATTCTTTAGCCAGCCTCATGGCATTGTACCAACAAATTGGACCTCAGAGCTATGTGTTGGATCCGAAAGAAGACTTTGAATATTTTGAAAAGGTTGATTCTTCTTTAATGGAACAGTATCCGAATTCAGAACCTGTTCAATCTCTGCATTCACAGGTTACAGATATGAAAAACCGCCAGGATAAAGAACAAACAGGAGGAAGTAATATAGAAATTGGACAAGAGGCACCGGATATTGCTTTACCAAATCCTGAGGGCGATACAGTAAATTTACACAGCCTCAGAGGAGAATATGTATTGCTTGATTTCTGGGCAGCATGGTGTAAACCTTGCCGGGTGGAAAATCCTCATCTTGTAAAAGCTTATAACAAATACAAGGATAAAGGATTTGAAATATTCCAGGTTTCTTTAGACCGGGAAAGAAAAGACTGGGAAGAAGCAATTGAAAAAGATAACCTTGACTGGGTACATGCTAGTGATTTAAAATTCTGGAACTCTGAAGCAGCTAAAAAATACAATATACAAAGTATCCCGGCTAACTATCTTTTAAATAAAGAAGGTGAAATTATTGACAAAGACCTGAGGGGAGACGCACTTGATAGGAAATTAAATGAAATTTTTAATAAATAAATATTAATCCTACATGTATATTATTATTGCAGGCGGTATTCACAAAGGTACCGCCTGTTTTCTTTGAATCTTTAATGAAGTACAACAGAAATAGTAACGCTTTTTATTAAATTTGGGAAAAAAATAAACAGAGGATGAAATACAGACTTATTATTATCGTGCTTTTAGTCACTTTTATGTCATGTGGCAGGCAAAACAGATTCAAAATAGAAGGCAAATTCGATGAACATGACACTACGATGGTTTACTTAAAAGAAACCAATGTAAGTCAGCCTGCTGTTGTAGATTCAGCCAGGACAAACCGTTCGGGTGAATTTAAATTCAAAGGAACACTGGAATACCCCAAATTTTACCAGGTTGCTGTGGGGGATAATAATTTTATAAATGTCCTTGTTGCCCCAGGTGAAAAGGTTCAACTCAATGCACCGGAAGACAGGTTAACAGAATACTCCATACAGGGTTCACAAGGCTCTGAGAAAGTGAAGACTCTTGATGACAGATTGCGAAGGACTAAAAGAAATCTGGATTCCCTTGAAAAAATGTACCAGCAAAAGGAGGCTCTTAATGCCCCTGAAGACACACTTGAAAAAATTGATCAGCAATACAGGGATATTATAAACCGAAACCGCGATTCATCAATTGCTTTTGTCGTTAACAACCTAAGTTCCCTGGCAAGTATTATGGCGCTTTACCAAAAAGTAAATCCCGATACATACATACTTTATAAAAATCAGGATCTACAATATATTAAAATCGTTTCAGATTCATTAAAAGACAAATACCCTGAATCACAACATGTTAAAGCCTTGCTGGCAAATAAAGAGAATTTAATGGAGCAATACCATAGCATGAACTTAGATCGTCAGATACAAGCGGCAAGCGAAAAGGTGAATTACCAGATTCCTGATATTAGTCTGCCTGATATGAGCGGGGATACTGTCAATTTGCATAGCATAGAGGAACCTATGATTCTGTTAAGCTTTTGGACTGCTTCAGATAAAGGAGCCATCCAGCGCAATTTAGAGCTGAAAAAGTTATACAACAGGTATCATAATAAAGGATTTGAAATATACCAGGTTTCGTTAGATGAGGATAAGCAATTATGGAGACAGGCAGTCAGGTTTGATGAACTCCCCTGGGTTAATGTCAATACTACTGAAGGTGGCGCTGATTATTCGGTAAGAATATATAATGTTAAATCGTTACCAACAGAATACCTGATAAACCGAAACAGGGAAATTATAAAAAGAAACCCGGATATTAGCCAAATAAAAAGACATTTGTCAATTGCTTTAGACTAAAAGAAAACTATTGGAGACAAACAAAAACATATATTTTGCTTCCGATTTTCATTTGGGGGCTCCGAACCACAAAGAAAGTTTGGTAAGAGAAAAACTTGTTGTTGAATGGATGGACCAGATTAAAAACAAGGCGGAGGCTCTTTTCCTGGTTGGAGACATATTCGATTTCTGGTTTGAATACAAAAGAGCTGTACCTCAGGGATTTGTTCGCTTCTTAGGTAAAGTTGCAGAGTTCACTGATGCGGGAATAAAGGTACATTTCTTCCCGGGGAATCATGATATGTGGATGTTTAAATACCTTCAATCCGAGACAGGAATGATAGTCCATAAGGATACCTATGTGACCGAAATAAATGAAAAAAAGTTTTTTATAAACCACGGTGATGGACTAGGGCCAGGGGACACAACTTATAAATTCCTGAAAAAAATCTTCAGGAACAAAATTTCTCAGTGGCTATTTGGCAAAATTCATCCGGATATTGGCATATGGATAGCCAGGAAATGGTCTCACAGCAGCAGAATAGCAAATGGTGAACCCAGAGAATTCCGGGGAGAAGAGAATGAAATGCTTGCTCAATATGCCCGTGAGATACTTGAAATCAACTTTTTTCATTATTTTGTATTTGGACACAGGCATACACCAATAGATTATCAGCTCACAAATGAATCCAGGTATATTAATTTAGGTGACTGGATTCAACACTTTACATATGCTGTCTTTGATGGAGAAGATATGCATTTAAAGTATTTCTCAAGAGGATAATCAGCAAATATTTAAATGATGAATTTCACCAGGAAATTAAGAAATGCATTTAGAGGTCTGGCATACTTTTTCAAGTACGTGTCCAATGCAAAAATCCACCTGGTAATTATGGTGCTGGTAATAGCAGCAGGATTTCTTTTTTCTGTGAGTCGCCAGGAATGGATTGCTATAATACTCTGCATTGGTGGCGTATTTGCTGCAGAAATATTTAATACAGCAATAGAACTGCTGGGCGACCTCTACAGCACGGAAGAAAACAGCAAGATCAAAAATGCCAAGGATTCAGGAGCCGGTGCGGTTTTACTAATGGCAATCATTTCCGTAATAGTAG
>JBKGZD010000129.1:0-7313 GCA_046545795.1 Bacteroidales bacterium
CTATTTAGCTACCTTTACTTTGTAATTCACATTAAATTTTCCTTTCGCAATGGCATTAAGCTTTCCTCTTAGAAGTCTCTTTTTTAAAGGGGCTATGCGGTCTGTGAATAGTATTCCTTCCAGGTGGTCGTATTCATGCTGTATGATACGCGCGGCTATACCTCCATATTCTTCATCATGGAAGTTAAAATCTCTGTCATAGTACTCTATACGTATCTTTTCCGGCCTGATAACTTCATCCCGTAAATTAGGAATACTCAAACATCCTTCTTCATAGGTCTTTTCGGTATCATTGCGGTGTGTGATTTCGGGATTGATGAATACTTTCCTGAAATCTTTCAGTCCAGGGTCGTCTTCTTCCAATGGTGTTCCGTCAATAACGAAAATTCTTTTTGATTTCCCTACCTGCGGTGCAGCAAGACCTATTCCATCAGAGCGTTTCATTGTTTCCCATAGCTCGTCAATAAAGCTATCCAGTTCTTCTTCGTCCTGGTTTACTTCTTTGGCAACTTTTCTCAGAACTGGTGAACCGTAAATATATATTGGTAAAATCATGATATTAAAATTTTGTTCTCTGCAAATATGATTGTAATATAATTGTCGCGCTTATCCTGTCTACATTGGCTTTGTTCTGCCTCTGTTTCTTTTTCATTCCACCTGCAATCATGGTTTGTTGTGCCATTTTTGAGGTAAATCTTTCGTCTTCTATTTCAACGGAAATAGAAGGAAATTGTTTTTGTAATTTTTTCAGAAATGGATTAATATATTGCACGGCCTCTGAAGCCTGGTTGTTCATTTGTTTGGGATAACCAACCACAATGGTTTCCACATCTTCTTTTTCAATATATTCTGAAAGAAATTTCATCAACTCATTGGGATGTACCGTGGTTAAACCATTGGCTATCATCTTCATCGGATCGCTAACGGCAATTCCAACCCGCTTTTTCCCATAATCTATTGCTATTACTCTTCCCACTTATAAAATTTTTGTTTACTGATGCAAAAATAATATTTTTTCTGGTTCATTGTTATGGCAGGGGTGAGGCTGGAAATTCTCCACTCACATCTTTAATGTATAGATGCTGTTTTGTAAGACATTGAATATGAGAATTTCCCCGTCTAAAATTTTTCCTGTTTTTGTAATGACTTTTATTGTTTCGTTTGCCTGTACAGAGCCAATGATTTGTGGTAAGGTTGGGATAATGGCTGATTTGTCGGTTGCAGCTGGTTCTTCGGGGAATATATCCCTCAGGTTCTTATTTCCGCGGTTATGCAGAATTGTTACCATTCCTTCATATGAGCTCACTGAAGCGTATATTAGAGGTTTTTGTAATTCTGCACACGTGTCATTAATGAGGTAACGGGTTTTGAAATTATCTGTGCAATCGAGAATATATTCATATTCCCGAATTATCTCACGGGCGTTTTTTACATCCAGGAATTTTTCATGAGCTATAAATTGGATATCGGGGTTCAATTTTTTTATGGATGAACTGATGATTTCCATTTTCTTTTTTCCAATGTCTGCCGGGGAATATAGAATCTGCCGCTGCAGGTTGCTTATCTCCACGGTATCGTTCTCCGCAACTCCAATCGTTCCTATTCCTGAGGCAGCAAGCAGGGGGATTACCGCTGAGCCTAAGCCGCCACCTCCTATAACCAGGACTTTCGAGTCTTTTAGACGTTCCTGGGCATTTTCACCCATTTCAGGGAGTGCTATAAACTTATCATATTTTGCTTTTTCCTGATTGCTTAACATGGCTGAATGAACTTTTAGTTTTTTATGCCTGTAATATTGGATCCCAGTTTTTCCAGACGGCTTCGTATCCTTTCTTTTTTATCATGTCCTTTATTTGTTCGGGCGAACGTTCGTCTGCTATGTGGAATTGTTCCAGGTTACTTGTTTTCTGTGAGTACCCGCCCGGTTCTGTTTTAGAGCCTGCGCTCATGGTTGTTATCCCCAGGGGGAATACATTGTCCCTGAACCATGGGTTTTCCCTGGTACTCAGCGCCAATTCTATATTTTCATCGAAAATCCGGTATGCACTGATCAATTGTACCATTTCGGCATCAGTTATTTCGTGGTTGGGATGATAATTGCCTTCAAACGGGCGTAACCTTGGGAATGAAACAGAATAATTTGTTTTCCAGTATCTTTGTTGGAGGTATCTCAGATGCAGGGCTGTAAAAAAGGAATCGACCCGCCAGTCCTCGAGGCCCAATAATATTCCTAATCCGGCTTTTCTTACTCCTGCTTTGCCGAGTCTTTCAGGTGTGCCGATACGGTGCTTAAAATCTGCTTTTTTCCCGCTCGGGTGGTATTTAGGGTAGTTGTTTTTATGGTATGTTTCCTGGTAAATGTATACCCCATGTAAACCCCTGTCTGCCATGTTGCTGTATTCGTCTTCCTGTAGCGGCTGTATCTCAATGGATATCTGCGAAAACAACCGGCTGATTTTTTTTATTGCTTCCTGGATATAGTAATACCCTGCTTTTTTGGGGTGTTCCCCTGTGACCAGTAATATGTGCTCAAACCCCCATTCTTTTATTTTTTTTGCTTCGTTTTCTATCTCTTTAATGGATAAGGTGTATCGCTCAGTTGGATTATTGTGGTTAAACCCGCAATACACACATCCGTTGGTGCATTGATTTGACAGATAAAGAGGAATGTACAGTTGAATTGTGTTTCCAAAACGTTTAAGGGTAAGCTGCTGGCTTAATCTTGCCATTTCTTCAAGATATTCTGAAGCAGCGGGAGAGATGAGAGCCATAAAATCATCGACTGAGGCTTTTCCACCTTTTTCAAGAGCGTTTAAAACATCACCTTTTGTCTTGCTGTATATTTTATCTTTTATCTCTTCCCAGTTATACCGCAGTATTTCATTGTAGAAGCTCATAATTTTATCTGTTAGCGGTCTAAAAATTCTGTTAATGGACTTGTAGAGTTTGCTTCTTTTGATTTTTTGCCCAATTTGGCTTCATAAGCTATCCTGCCGGCCTGCACGCTTAACCTGAATGCTTTTGCCATTTCTGCCGGATTTCCTGCCACTGCTATAGCGGTATTTACAAGCACTGCATCAGCGCCCATTTCCATGGCTTCTGCTGCATGAGAAGGGGCGCCTATTCCGGCATCAATGATTACGGGAACTGTACTTTGCTCAATAATTATTTCTATAAAATCCTTTGTTTTAAGTCCCTGGTTGCTGCCAATAGGAGAGCCAAGTGGCATTACTGCAGCTGTTCCAACATCTTCAAGCTTCTTGCACAATACAGGATCGGCCTGGATATAAGGGAGCACAGCAAATCCTTCTTTTGCTAAAATTTCTGTGGCTTTTAGTGTTTCTTCACCATCCGGTAACAAATAGCGTGGATCAGGGTGTATTTCAACCTTGATTAGATTAGTCCCTAAAGCCTCCCGTGCCAGTTTGGCTGCGAAAACAGCCTCTTCAGCATCTCTGACTCCGGAGGTGTTTGGCAAAATGGATAAATTCTCAATATCCAGGTGTTTGAGCATATTGTCCCCAGGATTTTGTAAATCAACCCTGCGGAGAGCAACGGTTACCAGTTCACTGCCAGAAGCTTTAATGGCCTTTGCCATTATTTCGTTTGATGCGAACTTTCCTGTACCTGTAAATAAGCGGGAGCGAAAGTTTTTATTGCCTAAATTGAGCATAGGGCATATGTTTTAGAATGTTTGTAATTAGTTTCCTGGTTATTTCTGTGGGTTCAGGATGGTGTGAAATCTCTGAAGATACCGCTACACCGGAAATTCCTGTTGTAATAATGTCTTTGATGTCCTCTTTTGTTATGCCTCCTATGGCTGCAACAGGAAGGTTTATGTGCAGGGCAGTCATTTCGGCAATAATTTTCTTATAGCCTTCTAACCCTAAAACCGGGGCAAGTTTTTGCTTTGTTGCAGTCTGTCGAAAGGGCCCTAGTCCTATGTAATCAGCACCTTTTTCATGGGCTTTAACAATTTCATCCAGGGTATTTGCCGTAGCGCCGATTATTTTTTTACTGCCAAGCAGTTGCCGTGCTTTTTTTGGGTCTATGTCTTCTTTCCCAAGGTGAATACCATCAGCATCCGTTTTGATGGCTATCTCAATCTGGTCATTGACAATAAAAGCAGCCTGGTGTCTTTTACAGATATCTTTTACCTCCAATGCAGTATTCAGAAATGTCTCATTTGAAGTGTTTTTTAACCTGAGCTGAATCCATTTGCATCCACCCTGGATTGCTTTCTCAACCTGTTTTGGAATGGGTAGATCGCTCCATTGATTGGTTATGAAATGTAACCGGAATTTTTCAATATTCAGATTTGTATTTGTTTCACCCATTTTTAAAATTATGATTTTGTAGTTGTTCCTGGATAGTTCGATAAAGATTAATGCCTTCCCGGAGATTATTATTTGTGCTCACTTCGTTCCATAAACTTCCCAGAATGGCAAAACCATCAAAGCCGGTTTCAAGAACCTGCTTTATGTTATTCTTATGTATTCCTCCCAGAGCTATAACTTTATTGCCCGGTGGATTCTGTTCAAGATAAGTCTTAATTTCGTTCAGCTGAAACGGACTTTCATAATTAGCTTTTGAGATACTTTTAAATACAGGACTCAGGAAAGCATAATTATACAGAGGTTTTAGCCCAGACAATTCCTTTAATGAGTGGGTTGAAATGCTGATGTGATAATTTTTATACTGTTTTTCAATGCCTTTACTTTTTGATTTGTCAGTAATATGTATACCTTTTAATTCATACCCGGGTACCAGCTTATAATGGTCATGCATTATGATTTTATCTCTGCAGTTCCCTGGGATTTTCTGAATGAAGCTTTCCAATTCTTTCTCCGGCATACCAGGTTTTCGCAGGTGGTAATATTCTAATCCTTCTTCCACCAGGACTTTTATAAAATCAATTTCCTTTTTTACTTTTTCAGGAGGTGAAATTACAATGCACTTCACTGGCTCATATCTTTCTTTTCCCTTTGTATCCATGTTTAACCTCCTTCATAAGCAGTAATGAGCAGTACTTCATCATGCTCTTCTATTATTTTCTCATCCCATTTCTGTCTTGGGATGACTTGCTGGTTTACAGCAATTGCCACTGATGATTTATCTGTGATGTTCAAATGTTCTAAAAGAGAGATTAAATTGACTTTTTCCGGGACTTCTTTTCCCTGTTTGTTAACCGAAATTTTCATAAATCGTTTGTTAATGGGAGGTAAAAAACGGAGTGAGATAGTCTTTAAGTCCCTGCGACAGTCCTAACTGTTTCAGGTTCAAAGGGTATGATCTCAGCCCCTATTGGGCACCCCCCTCATTTAATTTTTAGCAAAGGTAATAAAAACTGTAAATTTAGAAAATAAAAAGCCGGTTTTGCGACCGGCTTTTATTTTAACTATCGTTACTCTACTTTCAATACATCACTGATGGCTTTCTCAAGCGTATCTTTGGGTAACGCACCTTGTGCCATCTGTGGCTGTTCTTCTTTGGGGATAAATAATATTGATGGAATACTCCTTATTCCAAACATTGCAGCTAATTCCTGCTGGTCTTCTGTGTCTACTTTATAAATATCTAATTTACCATCGTATTCTTGTGATATCTCTTCAAGAATTGGAGCCACTATTTTACAAGGTTGACACCAGTCTGCATAAAAATCAATAATTGCTGGCTTATCCCCTTCGAATTTCCAATCTTTGTTTTCTTCAAAATTGAAAATTTTCTCCTTAAATGTTTCTTTTGTTAAATGTTCAATCATAATTTTCAGTAGTTATTTGTTTTTATTTAATTAACAATTCAACGTAAGAATTGTTTTTGTTATTTTTTGACAAGGGTCATGCCAAAAAATTAAAATATCCTGTAATCCTATTATTTGTTGAAATAATTGTAATTTTGTCACACAGTTAGTAAAAATTGTCATATGTACATATGAAGAAATGTCTTAATCATCCTGTTTTCAGAGTAGTATCGGATATTGCGGAGGAAGAGAACCTCCAGGTATACGCTATTGGTGGTTATGTAAGAGATTGCTTGTTAGAAAGGCCATCAAAAGATATTGATATAGTTGTGATGGGAAATGGAATAGAGCTTGCCAATAAAGCGGCGCATATACTCGGAATAAAAAGGGTGAGTGTTTTTAAAAATTTCGGTACAGCTATGTTTAAATATGGCGATGTTGAGGTTGAATTTGTTGGCGCCAGGAAAGAATCTTATAGCCCGGACAGTCGTAAACCTAAGGTTGCGATGGGAACTATAGAGGATGATCAAAAGCGCAGGGATTTTACTATAAATGCCCTGGCTCTGAGTCTGAGAAAAGAGACATATGGCGAGCTTGTCGATCCTTTTGATGGTATGTCTGACCTAGGAAACAGGATTATACGAACACCACAGGACCCTGAAACAACTTTTTCCGATGATCCGCTTCGTATGATGAGGGCGATACGTTTTGCTACCCAGTTAGACTTCAGGATTGAAGATGAGACTTATAGCGGAATAGAAAAGAATGGGCACAGAATTCAAATTGTCTCAAATGAAAGAATTGCAGAGGAAATGCATAAAATTCTGGAGGCTCCCGTTCCATCTACCGGACTTAAATTACTTGAAAAGGCTGGGTTAATGAAGGAGTTTTTACCAGAGGTAGCCAATCTGAAAGGGACAGAAGTGAGAGAGGGAATCGCGCATAAAGATAATTTTTATCATACCGTTGAAGTGGTGGATAATGTTAGCAGATTGAGTGATAATTTGTGGCTTCGGTGGGCTGCTTTGCTCCATGATATTGGTAAACCAGCATCCAAGCGCTTCAGTAAAGAGCATGGATGGACGTTTCATGGGCATGATCACCTGGGGGCAACAATGATTCCCGGTTTATTCAGGCGTTTAAAATTACCCCTGAATGATAAAATGAAATATGTACAGAAACTTGTTGCTTTGCATTTACGCCCCATTGCACTTGTTGAAAATGTAACTGATTCAGCTGTGCGAAGGTTGCTTTTTGACGCCGGTGATGATATTGATGACCTTATGTTGTTATGTGAAGCTGATATTACCTCAAAAAATATGAAAAAGCTTCAGAGGTACCTGGCAAATTTTCAGCAGGTGAGAAAAAAATTACAGGAAGTTGAAGAAAAAGATAAGATACGTAATTTCCAGCCACCCATATCCGGAGAAGAAATTATGAAAACATTTAATATTAAACCCGGTAAAAATGTGGGAATTATAAAAAATGCCATTAAAGACGCTATTCTGGATGGTGAAATAAGCAATAATTACCAGGAGGCCTATGAATATATGATTAAAAAGGGCAAAGAGCT
>JBKGZD010000130.1:0-7310 GCA_046545795.1 Bacteroidales bacterium
CAAACATATCGCTCCTCAGTAAGCAAATTCAGAAGTAGAAGTAAATTTTAAAATTGTCAATGTTATTCTTATGAGTCAGCAGTGATCAATCAATAGTATGCAGTGGCAGCCACAGTATGCAGCCGGAATATGCGATGTGTGAAGGAGAGATTAATGATTTTATGGAATTCGCATCTGAACATTTAAACGATTTTTCAGTTCTTAATTGATTTACCACTAATTTTGTAACCTCGTTTTTGGATAATCTTGAGTGATTCTGGAGCTTCAAATTACCGGCAAGCTTTTTAAACTCCTAACAGTTAAAGCTTTTCCTTCTTATGAATGCGCCTAATGATAAAAATAGCAGAAAGGCAATTTAACTTATCCCACTGACTATCAAAACCTCATATCAATTACCTCAACATCTGGATAGTCTGATTCATCAAAAATAAAAACTGAATCTTCAATCTGTTCGTTGACATTCATCTGTTCAATAATAAACTTATACCTGGCGCCATCTTTACCATAAAGTTTTGCAGAATAAATATTGTCATCTGAATGGAACACTGTTAAACGGATTCTACTGTAATCTTCCTCCAGGTCTCTTGGATAAAGGTCTATCTCATAAGCCTGTTTTCCATCTATGGTGGTATTTCCGATAAACTTATATTTCAAATCCTGTTTATAAAGTTCAAAAATCTTATTCGGATGATTGAGGATATCCTGTTCACCCGAACCGGATGATTCTGAAATATTAACTTCGTTGGCTTCTTTCAGATAATTCCACATTGTTTCACCATCATAAAAAACAATTGAATTATTTAAATCCAACTTATATTTATCACCTTTTATAATGATAGTCCCCTTTCGTTCCTGGTTATAATCCTCCGACTGCAGATTTGAAATTTTGATTTTAAACTCAGCAACTATGGTTTCATGAGATTTATTCTTTTCCGCCATCCTGTCCAGTATTTCCTCTGCTTTTTCATCTTGTTGGGCAAAAAGGATAGATGGCAGAATAAATGATACCAGAAATAAATATTTAATTTTCATAAGTTTATTTTCGTTGGTTTCGTAATTTAAGATTTATTAAAGTCATTCAAATATCGTTCCAATGCGTATTCATCCGGGAATAGCACCTGTCTGGCCTTACTACCTTCATGCGGACCCACAATATTGGCCGCCTCTAGCTGGTCCATAAGCCTCCCGGCTCTGTTATACCCTATTGCCAGCTTTCTCTGAATCAGCGAAGTAGAACCCTGCTGGTTTCTAACCACTGTACGAGCTGCTTCTTCAAACAGGGAATCCCACTTATCAATAGCTTTACCACTTCCTTCACCATTCAGGCTCTCTTCAGAATATTCCGGTAATACATAAGGCTCAGTAAACCCTTGTTGATTGGAGATAAAATCTGTGAGTTTTTCCAGTTCGTCAGTATCAATAAAAGCACATTGAATTCTTGTCAGATCGCTTCCTGTAGAAATAAGCATATCACCCTGTCCAACCAGCTGATTGGCTCCCGGGCTATCGAGGATTGTCCTGGAATCAACCATAGCAGTAACTCTGAAGGCTATCCGTGCAGGGAAATTTGCCTTAATCACACCGGTTATTATATTCGTAGTAGGTCGTTGCGTAGCAATTATCAAGTGAATGCCAATTGCTCTAGCCAATTGAGCCAGACGTGCAATGGGTGCTTCCACTTCTTTTCCTGCCGTCATAATCAAATCGGCAAACTCGTCAATAATCACTACTATGTAAGGCAGATAGCGGTGTCCTTTATCCGGATTAAGCCTCTTCTTTATAAACTTTTTATTATACTCCTTGATGTTTCTTACATGAGCAGCCTTGAGTAAATTATACCTCTCATCCATCTCAACACACAAGGAGTTCAGTGTTCTTATTATATCCTGATTTTCAGTAACTATAGGCTCCTCAATATCCGGCATTTTAGCAAGGTAGTGGTATTTTATCTTGGAATATAGTGTAAGCTCCACTTTCTTAGGGTCAACCATAACGAACTTTAATTGGGCAGGATGCTTTTTGTAAAGCAATGAAGTAATAATAGCATTTAATCCCACAGATTTACCCTGTCCTGTTGCGCCAGCTACCAGTAAATGAGGCATTTTAGACAAGTCTATAATAAAAGACTCATTTGAGATGGTTTTTCCCAAACCAATAGGAAGGTCATATTTCGCATCAATGAAATTTCTCGAAGACAGGATGGAGCGCATACTCACTATTTCCTTGTTTTCATTGGGGACTTCAATACCAATTGTCCCTTTCCCCGGAATAGGAGCAATAATTCGTATTCCTAAAGCAGCTAAACTCAAAGCAATATCATCTTCCAGGTTTTTAATCTTTGATATTCTTATCCCTGGTGCCGGAACAATTTCATAAAGAGTGATGGTAGGCCCGACAGTTGCTTTAATTTTATCAATTTGTATTTTGTAATTAGCCAGCGTTTCAACAATCTTATTCTTATTCCTTATAATCTCCTCCCTGTTAATCGTCGTATCTCCATCAGAATCCCCGTATTCTTCCAGAATCTCGATAGGAGGCATCTCAAAATGGCTGAGTTCTAAAGTCGGGTCATAGTCTTCCAACCTTCTGTTGTCCAAAGAATAAGATTCCTGATCTTCTTTTTTTTGTTCTATTGTCAGTTTAATGTTTTCATCATCTTCATTAGATACATATTCCTCATTCTGATTTAAATTCTTTTGGTTCTCCTGTTCACTGGTTTCTGTAGTTAGATCGTGTTCCTGAAAAACATTTTGCTTTTTTCCCTTCTCCTCCTCAGTCCGACTGTCTCGAGACACATCATTATCCTCTGTCCTCCCTGAAATTACACTATCATTTTCCTTTGCTTCACTGATATTATCTTTTCCAAATGTGTCCGTTTGTCCTGGCTCCGTTGCTTTATTCTTAGCAGACAAGGGATTGAGATTCATTCTATAAATTACGGATATAAATTGATATAAATATTCCTTGCAATACGTCATGGGTTCTTTCAACATTGTAATAAAATAACCGACAGCTAACAAAAGTATCAGAAATGCAGCTCCCACTTTACCAATGAAAGCATTAAGCCATTGTGCCATTATCAATCCATGACTTCCCCCGGGGCCGTTTACCAGGTATCCATTCATGTCTTCAAAAATATAACCCAAAAGTAGAGATAAAATTATGGTGCCGGAAATGGCATATTGCAATGTTATTTTTAACGGAAGAATTCTAACATTCAACATTTTCATTCCAATAACGAACAACATAAAAGGGAGAGAAAAACTTGCCAACCCAAACCACTTGGCTATAAACAAATTTGCAAACCTGGCACCCACCTTACCTCCCCAGTTTTCAACCACTACATTTGCATTTGACATAACCTCACCCCATTCAAAGCTCTGATCAGATTTCCATGTAAAGAAAAATGAAACAAAGGCTATTGTAAGGTAAAGGGCAAAAAAAACTATAAATATTCCTATCAGCAATTTATAGCGTTCATCCTTTGTGATCTTTTTCCTTTTATTTTGTTTTTTTTGCTTATTCATATTATATCTTCTTATTGCCTGATATCTTCAACTGCAAAATTACAAGAAATATTATCATAAATTATAATGAAGTCTTGGTAAAATGCCTTCTATTTTAACAATGTAATGATTTCCTCCATTGTCTTTTTGTTGATTGGCCGGTATTCATCAGAAATCTCAAATTCTTCGGAAGGTATTTCTTTTTCTTTAACTTCTTTAGCTTTAAGTTTCATGGGTATATCATAGAAATCAAGCTGAAATTCCATTAAAACCCCTTCAATAGATCGAAACGGAGTATGGGAATTAAACCCTTCTATAAGAATTGAATCAGTATAATAGACATTAAATTTCCCGGAATCATTATTATTCCCCGGAAGTACAATCTTGATTTTTTTACAGTTGTAACCAGCAATTTTCTTCTCTTCATCAGTGTATTCAATTTGAATATCAGGCCTATCCTTGAAAAAGATTGAAGGACCATTTAACTTTTCTGTATATTTATATTTCTTATCAAAAATAGTCAGTAAAGTAGTATTGGTATTTTCGTTTGTATTTTTAATATGAGTAAAATTGAAAAAATTTGAAAATCCCTCCATCTGGTTTTTAATGGAATTGTTTTTAAACTCAACTTTCATCTCATTAGGTAATACACTCTTTACAATCCTGTTCAGGGAGTCATCAATGTATTCAATGTCATATACAATGTATCCCTCTGTTACCTTCTCACTACGGTCATATTCTTTACATGAGTAAAAAATTGCCACAGCAGAAATCAAAATAAACAGGAAGGGAAAAGAAAGAAATCGATAATATCTCATGTATCCACTTTATCCGGTTAATACCTGTAAAAATAGTAAATTAAAATCAAATGACCAGTAAAGTTAAGGGTAAATTCAAAATGAAGTGTACAACCCTTTTAAATATAATTGGTTATTATGACATGAATTTAAATACTTAAAGATTCATAAATTTTTCTTAGATTTGTAACCTTTAGAATTCAAACTTTAAAAAATTGATTATGAGGAAGTTAGCTGTTTTAGCATTAGGTGGTAATGCTCTTCTTCGAGGTGACCAAAGAGGTACAATTGAAGAACAAGAGCAAAATGTTACCGATACATTAGAAAATTTATTATTTCTTCTTGAAGAGGATTATGATATTATTATCAGTCATGGTAACGGACCCCAGGTTGGTAATCTGTTGATGAAAAACGATGCCGGAGAACATATGTACGATTTACCGCAAATGCCCCTGGATATTTGTGTAGCTGACACACAAGGGGAAATTGGTTACATGATTGAACGCATGATGATTAATCTTCTGAGAAAGCATAACATTAAAAAGGAAGTTGTTACCCTTGTAACTCAAGTTGAAGTAGATAAAGATGATCCGGCATTCCAGGATCCTCAGAAAAGAGTTGGTAAAATTTATAACAAAGAACAGGCAGATAAACTTCACAAAGAAAAGGGATGGATCTTTAAAGAAGAAGTAAAAGCAGAAGGAGGCTGGCGTAGGGTTGTACCATCACCATTACCAAAAAGCATTATGAATGAGATGGTAGTTGAAAACCTTGCCAGACAGGGTAATATTGTCATAGCTTCTGGTGGTGGAGGAATACCTGTATATTTTGACGAAAACAACCAGGTAAGGCCATCGGAAGCAGTAATAGACAAAGATATGGCTTCTTCAATGCTCGCTGCCCGGATTAAAGCAGACGAATTTTATGTTCTTACTGATGTTCCATATGTATATATCAATTACAAGCAACCAGACGAGAAAAAACTTGATCCATTGACAATTTCTGATGCAAAAAATTACCTGGATAAGGGAATGTTTGCCAAAGGAAGCATGGCTCCGAAAATTCAGGCAGCAGTTCAATTTGTAGAACAAGGTGGAGATAAAAGTGTTATAACGGAAGCCAAACTGCTTAAGGATAAAAAGTACGGAACAAGAATCATTAAATAATAACTTAAAAAATA
Source organism: Bacteroidales bacterium (assembly GCA_046545795.1). Classification (GTDB taxonomy): domain Bacteria; phylum Bacteroidota; class Bacteroidia; order Bacteroidales; family UBA12077; genus JAGXLC01. Next base: position 5,484 of record JBKGZD010000130.1, read on the forward strand.
AAAATTATGGCATTTAATTTAAGAAACCGAAATTTTCTAAAACTTTTGGATTATTCGCCAAAAGAGATACAGCATCTGCTTGACCTATCAGTAAGCTTAAAAAAAGCAAAATACGCAGGTACAGAGCAGCCAAAACTTACAGGTAAAAACATTGCATTAATTTTCGAAAAATCTTCAACAAGAACAAGATGTGCATTTGAAGTAGCGGCTTTAGACCAGGGAGCGCATGTAACATACCTTGGCCCGTCAGGTTCGCAAATGGGACAAAAAGAATCAATGAAGGATACTGCAAGAGTGCTAGGAAGAATGTATGACGGAATAGAATATCGTGGTTTTGGACAGGAAGTTGTTGAAGAACTTGGAAAATATGCAGGAGTACCTGTATGGAACGGATTAACCAACGAATTCCATCCAACCCAGATTTTAGCTGACTTCCTGACAATGATGGAACATACAGACAAGCCTTTAAATAAAGTAAAATTTGCCTATTTAGGTGATGCAAGAAACAATATGGGTAATTCTCTTCTTATTGGCGCAGCTAAAATGGGAATGGATTTCCGATCTGTAGCTCCAAAAAATGTACAACCCTCTGATGAGCTCGTAAAACAAGCAAAAGAAATTGCTAAAGAAACTGGAGCAAAAATCCTTGTTACAGATAACGTAGAGGATGGTGTTAAAGACTGCGATTTCTTGTACACTGACGTTTGGGTATCTATGGGCGAACCTGAGGAAGTATGGAAAGAGCGTATTGAATTGCTGAAACCATACCAGGTCAACAAAGAACTACTGGAAAAAACAGGCAATCCGAAAGTGAAATTCCTACACTGCCTGCCAGCATTCCACAATAGAGAAACAAAAATTGGTGAAGAAATTTACCAGAAATTTGGAATTGAATCCATGGAAGTAACCGAAGAGGTTTTTGAATCACCGGCTTCCATTGTTTTTGATGAGGCTGAAAACAGAATGCACACCATTAAAGCTGTTATGGTAGCTACGCTGGGGCAGTAAGCAAAGAATAAGATTACACTATAGAATTAACAAAACCTTCCGTGCTTCACGGAAGGTTTTGTTGTAAGTAGATGAAGCGACCCATAACACAAGCTTATGAAGGGTTTTACATTAACCAGCGTTTCAACTGAAGAAAAAAAGATGGTCTGTTGCTTTGTCGGGACGGCTGGTTTTTTTGCCCTGGTGCAAGGGTGGCTGGATGCCTCTATTTATCATCGTAATGTGACCAGACACTCAATACATGGACAGTAATAATTTGTTCATCGATTGAATATACCAGCCTGTGTGTTTTATTGATTCTTCGGGAATAGAGTCCGGCAAGGTTATGTTTCAACATTTCCGGCTGCCCGGTTCCGGTAGTGGGATGCTCCATCAACTCATTGAGAAGTTTCTCTATTTTCTTCAAAACAGCTTTATCACCTGATTTCTTGTGTTTTTCTATATCTGCTAAAGCTGTTTCGGTAAATTCTAAGGTATAGCTCATAATCCCAATAAATCACTTATTTCCTGAGATCTGGTGATTCTCTTTACTTTGCCTTGCTTAGCCTCCTTAATGCTTTGTTTTATTTTTCCAACCATTTCTGCATTAAAATACATATCATCATCACTAACAGGAGTTAAAGCATAAGCTTTATCTTTCCCTCGTTGAACGATTATTTGCTCTCCTTTGTCGGCTTTTTCAAAGTATTTCTTTTGATTTTGCCTAAATTCTCTACTGCTTATTATCAACATGTCATTAAATTTTAATGTGTACCAGTATGGTACAAACGTACAAAATTCTACGGATATTTTATTCATTTTGTTTTATTTTAAGTTTAA
>JBKGZD010000131.1:0-7286 GCA_046545795.1 Bacteroidales bacterium
GTTTGATGTAAACAACAATCAACCAACAATCCGTCGTCATCTACGATCGTATTGCTGGCTGATTATCATTCTTAAATCGAGGTAAAAAAACAGATACGGCAGAACAGATGGACAAATATCTTTAGGGTTCGGAATCCAAATAGGAATGTATATTTTTATTCTCAATTATATCATCACCAATTGATATATCCCCGGTAATTGACAGCCCATCAATGTTGGGCGGACAATTATATCCATTCAGGTGAATTACTTCGCCTGTCTCTATATCCAGTATTTCTGGTTCTCTTACTTTTAATTCAACATGAATTGAGCCGGGTAATAAAGTTTTCATATTCCAGTCGTTTTTTGTTGTCCATTCTTCTCTTTTCAACATAATTAAACTTTTTAATTATTTCAGGGTTCAAAACTATAATGCTCATTCATACTATAAAAACCAAAAATTACAGGTTTTACGGTTTCCAAACAACGGACAGCCATAAACAATATTCTGATCAGCAGTTTTTTAAGACAATAAAGAAGGTAACAAATTACGATTACCTGCGTTGAAAAACAAATGCAAAAACTATTTTAAGAGAATTGAAAACGTTTGATAAATTTGCAACTGAAACGTCCCATATGACCTATAAAAAATTAGAAATAACCATTTGAAAATAATTATATTAAAATGCCCAAACAACAGACAGACCATCTATTCCAACTTATAAAATCGCTCTCTAAGGCGGAGAAGCGTAATTTCAGGTTATCAGTCAACAAAGGCAAAAAAGGGGAAGAGGCTAAATTCCTCCAATTGTTCGATATACTTGAAAAACAGAAGGAGTACAATGAAACTGAAATCCTGAAAAAAGCCAAAAATATTAAACCCCGGCAATTATCCAATTTAAAAGCTCATCTGTACAAACAATTGTTAAGAAGTCTTCGGCTTCAGCAGGTGAATAATGATCACGAAATCAGCATCCGTGAATGGATCGATTATGCAAAAGTATTATACAACAAGGGTTTGTATAAACAATCCCTGAAAATTTTAGAAAAAATAAAAAACACAGCTCTACGACATCAAAAACCGGTTTTACATTATGAAATCATTGAATTTGAAAAGCTTATAGAGCTTCAGTATATAACAAGAAGCATGGAAAACCGTGCTGATGAGCTTACCAGTGAGGCCAGCAATGCAGCAGCAAGAATTACTTCTGCAGGGTCATATTCTAACCTGGCTCTAAAGCTATATAGTCTGTATCTAAAAGTGGGGTCGGTACGAAATAAGAAAGATATGCTAATGATCAGCCAGTTTTTTTCCTCTCATTTTCATCCTCCGCAAAACATAAGTCAATGTTCATTTTATGAAAAATTATACATCTACCAGTCCTATGTGTGGTATTACAACATAATTCAGGATTTTGTAAGATGTTATAAATATTCTAAGAAATGGGTTGAGCTATTTCGTGATGATCCGGATATGATTCAGAATCAAACGGATTTGTACCTCAAAGGCATTAACAACCTGCTGGTTTCACTGCATATGACGAGATACCACAGCATGTTTAAACAAGAACTGGATAACTTGACGGAGTTGTCCACTCAAAAGGAAATACCATTAAACGACAATAATTTGCTATTGTACAACCTTTTCAAATACACCCATACCATCAATTACCATTTCCTGGAAGGAACATTTAAGGAAGGAACAAAGCTGATTCCTGAAATAAATAATTTTATTGAAGAAAACAGGCAAAGGCTGGATAATCACAGAGTACTGGTCTTCTACTATAAAATTGCCAGTCTGTATTTTGGCAGTGGTGATTACAGAAACGCTATTGTTTACCTGAATCATATTCTAAACTACAGGGACACTTCACTCAGAGGCGATATACACTGTTTTTCAAGACTTTTGAACCTGGTAAGTCATTTCGAACTTGGACATGACGATTTAATAGAATACCAGGTAAAATCAACTTACCGGTTTTTATATAAAATGGATAACCTGCAGGAAGTACAAAAAGAAATCCTGGCTTTTCTGAGAAGACTCAGTAGGATTGAACCAGGAAAACTAAAGGATGAATTCAGAAAACTCCATGAAAAATTTGTAAGCCTTGAAAATAATCCATTTGAAAAACGTGCTTTCTATTATCTGGATATGATTTCCTGGCTTGAAAGCAAAATCCAGGACAGGCCTGTACAGGATATTATCAGGGAGAAAGCACTTAAAGACAAAGAAAACTCAAAGCTTTAAGTTAATTAAGTTTAATAAAGTAAATATTCAGTACAAACAATCTATTGTCAAACCAGGGGTATCTTGATTTTCTCTGCATACCCTGTACATCTCGTCCGGCCAGATACTTGCCTGAACCTCTCCTATATGAGCCTTTTTCAAAAGCAGCATGCTTAATCCCGATTGCCCGATTATTTTGTAAAAAAAGAGGCTGCTCCTTTTTGGAACAGCCTCAGGTTGCTGAATCTTTTTTATCTATTTTTCCGGTACATTTTTTAGTGTATACACGAGGAAATCCCAGAATTTCTGTACCGTTTCAATATTCACCTCCTCATCGGGAGAATGTGGATAGTTGATTGTCGGTCCAAAAGATATCATATCCAATCCGGGATACGCCTGACTGATGATTCCACACTCAAGTCCGGCGTGTATAGCAGTTACCTTCGGTTCTTTACCAAAATTGTCTTTATAGACATTTTCCATTGTCTTTAAGATTGGAGAATCAGGATTCGGTTTCCATCCCGGATAAGCACCTTCATGGAGTACTTCAGCGCCAGCCAGTTCAAATACGCTCCTAATCATATTGCCCAGATCTTCCTTAGCAGTATCCACAGAACTTCTTTGCAGGGTTTGTATACGGATTTGGTTGCCTTTCTTTTTAATTACTGCAAGATTTGTTGAAGTTTCAACAAGTCCCTCCATTGCATCACTCATCCGGATAACACCATGCGGGCATCCATAAATTGCTCTTATTAAGTTATCCTGGGTGGTTTTATCAATAACAGAAGAAGGTATATCAGTCTCCTTCAATTCGATATTAATATCCGGTTCCACGAATGAAAGTTCATTTTTGACCGCTTCCTTCACTTCTTCTACAAAATTTTTCAATTCTCCAACGTGCGTTTCCTCAATTGTTATAGTTGCGGTTGCTTCACGTGGAATTGCATTTCTAAGGCTGCCTGCTTCAATATCTGCAATTCTCATATCAAGATTTTCGTTTGCAACCCATAAAATACGATTAAGAACTTTATTGGCATTTCCTCTTCCCAGGTGTATGTCCAGTCCGCTATGTCCCCCTTTCAAGCCACGTACTTCAATATTAAAAGCTTTAGAATTTGAAGGCACATTGTCTTCTTTACAATGGAATATGGCATTAGTCTCTAATCCACCTGCACATCCGATGTATAATTCTCCCTCATCTTCAGAGTCCATATTAATTAAAATTTCACCGTCTAAAATACCAGGTTTAAGAGCATTTGCACCGGTCATACCTGTTTCTTCATCCACAGTAAATAATGCTTCAACCGGCCCATGTTCTATTTCTTTAGACTCAAGCACTGCCATAGCAGCAGCTACACCTATTCCATTATCTGCGCCAAGTGTAGTTCCTTTTGCCGTTACGACCTCTCCATCCACATAAGCTTGTATTGGATCTTTTTCAAAATCAAAATCTGTTCCCGTATTTTTCTGAGGAACCATGTCGAGGTGTCCCTGCAGAATGACGGTTTTTTTGTTTTCATTTCCGGGAGTAGCAGGTTTTTTAATTATAACATTACCAACATCATCCTTAATTGTCTCCAGTCCAAGTTCTTTGCCAAATTGCTCAACAAGCTCAACAGCTTTTGCTTCCTTCTTGGAAGGGCGTGGGATTTGTGTCAGATTATAAAAATGTTTCCACAGTGGTTCTGGTTTAAGACTTTTAATATCGCTCATAATTGAGTCCTCCGTTTATTTATGATTAATTTATATTGGAATAATTTTCTTTTTGTAGCTCTCGAAATGTAATGTAGCGTTGTTCATATAACTGGGCTAAAAATTTCGCCACTCTCTCCTCTACCTCGTTATATGGTTCTACCTTCTCACCCATTTTTTCAACCAATTTATCACAAATTTGTTTAACGTTCTTTTCGCCGTCAATTTCCAGCCAGGTTGCTGTCCCTATTTCATCGAGATAAATTGTATAGTATTTTTTCTTATTTGCCGGGATAGCAAAATCCCGAAGCCATTTTTTACTGAATTTTGGTACTTTTAAATATATTTTGCCGTCTCCCATCTCTTCATGTTCATGCACTCTTACAGGATGAAGTTCCAGGAAGTTTGCATTCTTTAATATTTTACGCCTTTGAAAAAAGTTCATTGGATCAGATTTTATTTTTTGTTTGGCATGCAGATATTTAACCTTTATACACTCATTTAGTTAAATTGGTGTATGATGCTCAAATTTATGAAAAAAATTGGGATATTGAATCCTCAATATCCCAATTTACTTAACTCATGTATCTCTGATTATTCCTGAGGCTGGTCAGGTACATCAGCAGATTTTGATTTCAGCATTGGTATTCTAACAAGAATAATTCCAATTATAACAAAAATTGCTATACTTGTAATAAAGGATGGGTTAGCCATTCGCCATATTTCAACCTTACCAAAGGCAAGACCGGCAAATAACAATCCTATCAACGCTTCACCGGCAATCAACCCTGAAGCAAGGAGTATTCCAATATTATCGGCTTTTGCAACTTGTTTTTCAGTATGGTTCCGTTTCTTCTGATAGAGCTGTAAGATACCTTTAATGATACCACCAATAAAGATTGCGAAGGTAGTCTGCAGCGGCAGGTACATACCAATTGACACAAGCATCGGGCTCTTTACCTGCATAAGTATAAAGCCTACACCCATAAGCATACCCACAATAATAAGCGGCCATGACATTTCACCGCCAATAATTCCGTTGGAAAGTATTGCCATAAGGCTTGCCTGTGGTGCAGGAAGTTCTTTACTTCCAAAACCACCTTCATATCCAAGTTGTTTACCAACTTCAATATCTCCTTCATGAAGGATAAACAGAGGAATGAATAGTACTGCAGCAGAAGCAATGACACCAATAATATCACCTACCTGCATTTTCCATGGTGTACCGCCAAGTATGTGTCCTGCCTTAAGGTCTTGCAGCATCTCCCCTGCAACAGCTGCAGAAACACAAACAATAGCAGCGACTGCCAAAGTAGAACCTACACCTTCTTCACCTTTAGCCCCAAGAATTAGCATTAACAATGCAGTAACCACAACAGTTGATATAGTCAGTCCGCTAATTGGATTATTACTGGAACCAATAATTCCAACCAGGTAGCCTGAAACGGCAGCAAAGAAAAACCCGAATATGATCATAACTAAAGTGGCAATCAGGGCGGTCATAAATGAGGCATCAAAGATAAATGTAGCAATCAGGAATGTAGCAATACCTGCCAGAATAATTCCTATCATAATCCATAAAAAGCTGATATCTTTCTCAATTCTCTCTGTAGCCTCACTGCCCGCAGCTGACTTTTTAAGGTCCTCTACAGAACGGGATATGCCCTGAGTTAAGCTTTTGCGCATTCCCCAAAGAGTCCAGAAAGTACCCACTAACATACCTCCAATAGCAATAGGCCGGACAATGGTCTTCCATACTTCAGTTATCTGGAACATTGGGCTTTCCACTGTTGCCATTGCTTCCTTCATATTCACAGCCAAATCTTGCTGAACAAGATATTCACCCCATGCCTGAAGGTCTATAAACGGTGCAACAAAATAGAAAGCAAGTGGAGTTAACAAACCCCAGGCAATAACACCTCCGCTAAATGTTAAAGAGGCTAATTTTGGTCCAATAATATACCCAACACCAATATACGCAGGCTTCAATCCGGGACTTCCCAGAAGAATTCCACCCTTAGCCTTAATGGCCTCACCTGCACCGGTAATAAATTGCGTTTTAAACTGTATAAATTTTTCGTAAACAGGCATAAAAAGTCTAAATTCGCCCATGGACTTGATAAGGGCGCCTATACCCATTGCCCAGAAGAGGTATTTTGAGCCCGAACCTGTCTGCCCTGTTTTATGAATCTCTGCTGCAGCAAGAGATTCAGGGAAAGGTAAAGTTGCATCGTTAGCCATTACCCGGCGAAGAAGGGCTACAAACATAATACCCAGCACACCACCGGTCAGCATTATCAAAGATGAAATCAGATAGTGGCCGGGAGTGTAGAATTCTTCCCATATTCCACTAATAAAGAATGCCGGAAGCGTAAATATTGCACCGGCAGCTACTGACTCACCTATAGAGCCTACGGTCCTGGTAAAATTCTCTTCAAGGATTGTACCTTTAAAAATCCGTAATATTGCCATCCCAATAACTGCAGCGGGATAGGTAGCTGCAATTGTCATACCGGCTTTCAAGCCCAGATAAGCATTTGCAGATCCTAATACTACGGCCAGAATAATACCTATAATTAATCCTCGGAGGGTAAATTCTGCCATCCTTGTTTCCGAAGAAACAAAGGGCACATGTTTTCTCTGTTCTGCCATATTAAAAGATTTTGTTTATTAATTAGACATCGTAGCAAATCGGATGTATAAAAGTAAAAAAAAATTATTGTATGCAAAGGTTTGAATAAAATTAGATTATCAACAGTCTTCAATTTGACTATGAATCCATTGATATAGACAAAATTTAAATGTGTATAATTTTTTAAAACATATTTTTACAATATTCGTTAGTTAATATATTCAACTATTTGTATGTTTGCATATAAAATTTATTAAAGTTTATGAAAAAATCGATATTTATTGCCATCCTAATGTTTGCCAGTTTGAATATTATAGGACAGGAAGTGAAATGGCACAGTTTTGAAGAGGCTATAGAAAAAAATAAAAGCAATCCAAAAAAGATATTAATTGATGTATACACGGATTGGTGTGGATGGTGCGATAAAATGAAAGAAGAAACATTCAACCACCCAGATATTGCGGAATACATCAACAAACATTTCTATGCTGTACGTTTTGATGCAGAATCCAGCGAAGAAATCACATTCCGGGGAGAAACATTTAAAAAAGAAGGAAACAAGAAAAGAAGTCCCCACCAATTAGCTGTTGCTCTGCTACAAGGGAAGATGTCATACCCATCTGTTGCTTACTTAAATGAAGACAATCAGTTAATAACGGCTGTTCCAGGCTTTTATGGAGCAAAAGATATGGAGGTTCTCCTGAAATATTTCGTAGAAGAAGCATATAAAAAAGAGAAATTCAACGACTTCCAAGA
>JBKGZD010000132.1:0-7162 GCA_046545795.1 Bacteroidales bacterium
AGTAATTTGACCGGATGTTCAGTTCCTTCGTTATCCGTCCATACTCCATCCATATCAATCGATGGATCATCTGTTTCATCCCACAGCTCAAGTTCAATTTCTATTTCTTCATATTTCCCGGGAACAATCTCTACGGCTGACAGATCAGGTGTAGTTTCTCCTGTGATTATATCAAATGTTTTCATTAAGAACCAAATGAATATATCTTTGGATGCCATAGCATAAAAATTTGTATTACTTTTGTAAAATTCTTTTACAGAAGGATTAAAATGGAACACAAAGCAGGATTTGTAAATATAATAGGGAATCCCAACGTTGGTAAATCTACACTGATGAACAACCTGGTGGGAGAAAAGTTATCCATCATCACCTCCAAGGCTCAAACCACAAGGCATAGGATAATGGGCATTGTGAGTGGTGAAAATTTTCAGATTGTTTATTCAGATACCCCGGGCATTCTAAGTCCTCACTACAAGCTGCATGAAAAAATGCTTAAGTTTGTTGACAGGGCAATTGAAGATGGGGATATCATTCTTTATGTCACTGATGTTAAGGAGCAATATGACAAACATGCAGACTACATTGAAAAATTAAGAAATGTTTCAGTTCCTGTTATTGTGGCTATTAATAAAATTGACCTCTGTAAAGAAAATGAACTTCTTGTATTACCGCCCGAATGGGAAAAGATGCTTCCTGACGCCCATATTTTCCCTTTATCAGCACTAAAAGGTTATAATATGCCGGGGCTGTTTGATAAAATTCTTGAATTACTGCCGGAAAATCCGCCATATTATCCGAAAGATGCTCTAACGGATAAACCTGAGCGTTTTTTTGCTGCCGAGATTATCAGAGAAAAAATATTTATTCATTATAAAAAAGAAATTCCCTATTCCACCGAGGTGCAAATTGAACAATTTAAAGACGAAGAATCCATACTGCGCATAAAAGCTGTTATATATGTTCTCAGGCAAAGTCAGAAAGGAATAATTATTGGAAAAGGGGGAGAGGCGCTTAAAAAAATTGGAACATGGGCAAGGCAGGATATGGAGAAAGTCTTTGGAAAAAAGGTCTTTCTTGAACTTTATGTAAAAATTACTAAAGACTGGAGAGAGAAAGAAAACTTTTTACGTTCAGCAGGATACAACCTTTAAAAATTAGCTATGCAACAACTGGAAAAACAAGCATACATTTTTAAGTAAAATCGTATATTAAATATGGCTCACGATACAGTAGCAATAGTAGGCAGGCCGAATGTCGGAAAATCAACTCTCTTTAACCGGCTGACTGAAACGCGCAAGGCGATAGTTGATGAGGTTGGTGGAGTAACCCGTGACAGGCATTACGGGGAAGTTGAGTGGGAAGGTGAAACCTTCAAAGTAATAGACACAGGTGGCTATGTGGCTAATTCCGATGATGTATATGAAAAAGAAATACGCAAACAGGTGCATCTCGCCCTTGAGGAAGCAACTGTAATTTTATTTGTTGTTGATGTGATCACAGGAATAACTGACCTGGATGAGACAATTGCCACTATTTTACGAAAAGTGGATAAAAAAGTAATTGTGGTTGTAAATAAGGTTGACAATATCCACAGGAGATATGATGCCAACGAATTTTACAAACTGGGATTGGGAGACCTGTATTCTATATCATCTCTCCACGGCTCAGGAACGAATGATCTTTTGGACGAGGTCATTAAGCATTTAGAATTGAAGGAATATAAAGGATGGGATGAAAATATTCCAAGATATGCCGTTGTTGGAAGGCCTAATGTGGGAAAATCATCGCTTATTAACAGTTTGATTGGAGAAGAAAGAAATATAGTAACAGAGAAGTCAGGTACTACAAGGGATTCATTATATACAAGGTATACCAAGTACAACCACGACTTTTACCTGGTAGATACAGCTGGACTAAGGAAGAAAGGGAAAGTGCATGAGGATATTGAATTCTACTCTGTGATACGCTCAATAAGAGTTATTGAAAAAGCGGATGTTTGTTTGCTGATGCTCGATGCGACGAGAAAAATTGAAGCCCAGGATATTAATATATTTTCACTGATTGTTAAAAACAAACGAGGCGTAGTTATTATAATAAACAAATGGGACCTTATTGAGAAAGATACCCACACTGCCAATCAATTTAAGGAAGAAATAAAAAGAAAAATAGCTCCATTGCAGGATGTTCCAATCATTTTTACATCAGCAATTTATAAACAAAGAATATATAAAGTCCTCGAACTGGCAAAGCAAGTGAATGAAAACCGGAAACGAAGAATCTCAACCTCAAACCTGAATAAAGTTATCCTGAAAGCAGTAGAGAAAAATCCTCCACCAGCGGTGAGGGGACGATATATAAAAATAAAGTATGCTACACAACTTCATACTTTTTCTCCTTCATTTGCCTTATTTTGTAATTATCCTCAACATATTAAAGAACCATACAAGAGGTTTATTGAGAATGAATTAAGGAAAAATTTTTCCTTTACAGGGGTACCAATAAAAATATATTTCAGGAAAAAATAGGAATTTATTGTGCGTAATTCTATTTTTTTTATAGATTTGTTTCAAAATAAAATTTAAAATGATAAATACAATGTCCCATAGCCCAAACAATTATTATTACTGGGTATATTATTATGCACAGGGCGGGATTATTGTATGACATTCAAAAAGTAAGTATTAAACACATAAAATACAATAATCCCGAAGCAAAGCACTTCGGGATTTTTTTTTGGAGAAAATGGAAAAACTGAGCATAGCAACATATTACTATTATTATACTGGATACACCTGACGGGGTGAATGATATTTCTATGCACAAGAAAAACCAAACCCCGTCGGAAAACCGCCGGGGTTTTTATTTTTAATACAATTCATTAATAACCTAAAATATGAAAAAATGAAGGTTCAACTCGACTTACAACCATTTGATTTCCCGGAACGGCCCGAACCGGGTGACCCATTATTAATTGCCGGCCCGTGCAGCGCCGAGTCAGAGGAACAACTGACAGAAACAGCAAAAGCTCTTAAAAATGAGGGTGTTCATATTTTTCGTGCAGGGATTTGGAAGCCACGCACTCGCCCTGGAGGATTTCAGGGGTTTGGTTCTGCAGCATTACCCTGGCTCAGGAAAGTAAAAGATCTAACAGGCATGGCTGTAGCCACTGAAGTCGCTAACGAGAGGCATGTTTATGAAGCTTTGAAATATGACATAGACGTATTATGGATAGGTGCACGAACAACCGCTAATCCGTTTGCAGTGGAAGAGATTGCCGATGCCCTTGAAGGCAAAGATATCCCGGTTATGGTTAAAAATCCGATCAACCCGGATCTGAAACTGTGGATGGGGGCTATAGAAAGGCTGAATATGAAAGGTATTAAAAGGCTGGCTGCAATACATCGCGGCTTTTCCTCCTGCAATACAAGCACTTACCGAAATCCCCCGCAATGGTCTATACCAATGAATTTAAAAAGAATAGCCCCAGGCATTCCCATCTTTAACGACCCAAGTCACATCGCAGGAGATAAGAAATTCCTGAAGGAAATAGCAATACAGGCTATGAAAAAGAAGTTCAACGGTTTGATGATCGAAGTCCATCCCCATCCGGAACAAGCACTCAGCGATGACAAACAGCAAATTACCCCGGATGAATTCCACCACCTTCTCACATCCCTTCAGATAGACATTTGTAATAATTTAAATCGGGGAAATATCGATGAATTGAGAAGAACAATAGATACCCTGGATGATGAATTGTTAGATATCATCAACCGCAGAATGCAGCTTGCCGGGCAGATAGGTCATCATAAAAAACGTACCGGATTATCTGTAGTGCAGGAAAAAAGATGGAAGGAGCTACTCGAAAAAAGAATAATAAAAGGGATGAGCAAAGGTTTGGATCAAGGATTTATCAAAACAATATTTGAAACCATTCACAGTGAATCCATAACAATGCAAAAAACAATAAAAAACAAGGAATCGAAACGAGTTTACAGTAAATTTACAGATAAATAGTAAAAAATTATAGAATATGTGCATGAAAATTTATCCCTCTGTATTAAAGGGATCCATCCAGGTTCCTCCATCAAAAAGTTATATGCAGCGTGCTCTTATTGGGGGTTTGCTTTCTGAAGGCATTACTGAAATATTTAATCCGGGCAGGAGTGAGGATGATAGAAATATGCTCCAAAATATTGAGAAACTGGGCGCTAAAGTTGAAGATAAAGAAGGGGAGATGATTATAAAAGGCGGTCTTCAACTCAAAGACAATAAATTACATGCAGGAGAATCCGGACTTGGCGTACGTTTAATTACTCCGGTTGTATCGTTGTTTGATGAAGAAGTGATTATTACAGGTGGAGGTTCTTTAATGCAAAGGCCTATGCACGTGATGGAGAAAGCACTGAACAATTTGGGCGCTTCATGCGAAAGCCAGCAGGGTTATCTTCCGTTGAAAGTTAAAGGTCCTTTAAAAGGAGGGGAAATAGCGATAGACGGATCACTGAGTTCACAATTTTTAAGCGGATTGCTGTTTACCCTTCCTCGTGCCCCAAATACTTCTACAATCTATGTAAATAATTTGAAAAGTAAGCCATACATAGATATGACTCTGAATATTCTTGAAGCACACGGAATAAATATTACGCATGATCATTACAAGAAGTTTACCATTCCCGGCAATCAGGCTTACCAACCTGCCCGGCATTTCCTGGAAGGCGACTGGAGCAACGGGGCTTTTCTGCTTGTGGCAGGAGCTATTAACGGGATTATCAGAGTCAAGGGACTCAATTCAAAATCCAGTCAGGGTGATAAAAAAATTTTACAGGCTTTACATGACAGTGGAGCGAAAATTAAACAGAACTTATCAGATTATGAAGTAGAGAAGACATCTGCCTTGCGCGCTTTCCACTTTGATGCTACTGAAACACCCGATTTATTTCCACCCTTGGCATGCCTGGCCGCCTACTGTGAAGGCACCAGCCATATTAAAGGTGTGAGCAGACTGAAACATAAAGAGAGCAACCGGGCTGAGGCGCTTGTTAGAGAATTTTCCAAGGCAGGTGTTAAAATTGAATTAAAGCATGATGATTCAATGCAAATAACCGGGGGAAATCCGAAAGGAGGGCGATGGAATTCACATAACGATCACCGCATTGCAATGGCAGGGGCAGTCCTCGGTTTAAAAACAAAAATGCCTGTAACAATAGAAGGGCATGCTGCTGTTAACAAATCATACCCATCTTTTTTTAACGATTTATCCAAGTTGAATGCAAATATTGAAAAGGAGGACAAAAATGGCAATTAACAATATACTAATTTTAGGTTATGGTAAAATGGGCCAATGGTTCGCCAATCAGCTCCTGTCAAACTATAATGTTGCGGTGACAGAAAGGGGTAAGGTTTCCTCCAGTGGAGATTCCGGGCTGTCTTTTATTGATATACCCCAAAAAATAAAAGAGTTTGCTCCTGATTTGGTCATCAATGCAGTTAACCTGAGTGCAACTAAAAGTGCTTTTAACCAGGTAATGGAGTATCTCCCTCAAAGTACTATTCTGGCTGATATAACCTCCATAAAAGGGAGTATGAAGGGATACTATCAAAAAAGCGGATTCCGGTGGGTTTCCACTCATCCCATGTTTGGTCCCACCTTTGCAAATATGCAAAACCTGCAGAAGGAAAATGCAATTATCATAGAGGAATCAGATGAAGAAGGCGGGCAGTTTTTTAATAATTTCTACCGGTCTTTTGGTATGACAATCCATACTTTACCCTTCCGGAGACATGATGAGTTGATGGCAGAATCCCTCAGCCTCCCTTTTCTGGCTACACTGCTGTTTAGTTCTAATAGCCACTATAATGCAATGCCCGGAACAACCTACAAAAAGCACAGGGAAATCGCCAGTGGGCTACTGTCTGAAGACAATCACCTGCTATCTGAAGTTCTGTTTAACGAACATACTATGGAACAAATTGAAGGTATGGCAGATACATTAAAGCTATATGCTGAAATTATTCGCAATAAAGACTCTGATACTCTTTTCTCAATGCTGGATAAGCTAAGGAATAGACTCAATAGTTTGATTGCTGAAAGAATGGGCTTTGGAACATCGTAATTCCGAATAAACTATATTTTTTATATTTGCACTCCACTTTTAACATCTAATTTTTAACTTATGCTTGGTATTCCTTTGGTAGAATGGGTGGGCTACGTTGCGTCTGTCCTGATAGCAGCTTCCCTGACAATGACTTCCATTGTTAGACTCAGGTGGGTTAATCTTTTCGGAGCCAGTTTATTTACTGTGTATGCTGTTATTATTGGGGCTATTCCTGTTGCATTGGTCAACGGGTTTATCTCTGTAGTCAATATTTATTTCCTTGTTAAAATTAACAAACAGACAAAAGCTTACAGAACATATTTTGAACCCAAGGGGTTTGAAAAATACACGAAAGATAAAAATGAAATCCTTTACCGAAAGTACATGGGAAATTAAAGGCAGGGAATCTATTAGCTTTATCATTCATAATCCCTCACAGAGAAGATGCTTATCAAAAATTAAGATAACCCTATGAAGAAAAAAACAGAAGATACAGTAAAAGCGATACAACACGACATTCAATCGTTAATGAAAAATCCGGAGAATATAAAAGATTATTCACGTTTTTTTAAGAATAAAGAAAAATTCATTACCCTCACTTCCCAAAATATCCGGCAGCTTGCCAAAGACCATTATAAGAATATCAGAGATTTGGATAAAGAGCATATCCTTGATATTTGTGATAAGCTATTGGAGCTCAGAGATAAAAATGCTACACATATTGCATTTGACTGGGCATTCAGAGTCAAAAAGCATTATGATGAGGAAGATTTCGCCCGGTTTGAAAGGTGGGTAGAAACCTATGTGGATGATTGGAGCAGTTGTGACGATTTATGCACTCATCCCCTGGGGTATATTGTCTGGAAATTTCCCGAAAAGATTCATTATCTCTACAAATGGACCAGCTCAAAAAATCTTTGGATGAGAAGAGCTTCGGCAGTGAGCTTGATTTATTCCGTCAGGAGAAACGAAAATACCGGGGAGGCATTCAAAATTGCCGATTTGCTTTTGACGGATACCGAAGACCTTGTGCAGAAAGGCTATGGCTGGCTGCTGAAAGAAAC
>JBKGZD010000133.1:0-7160 GCA_046545795.1 Bacteroidales bacterium
TCCTAATCTTCCTCTTCCACAATTATATAAATATCCTCATTTTCTTTTTTCATATAATACTCTTCCCTGGCAAATTCTTCTAAATTATCCGCATCGGTTTTTAATTGGTGTAGTTTAGCTGAATCTTTTTTAATTCTTTCAAGATAATATGTTTTCTCATCCTCCAGTTTATTGTTGCGTTTCATTTGGCGGGTTCTGTCCATCAGGTTATTTTGATCAAAGAAAATTATCCATAAAAGGAAAATCAGGAAAGTGAGAACATATTTATTCTTTAATACCGGTAAACTTCTATTCAATATTTTTTGCAGGATGTCCATCTTCTAAAATTGTTTCACAGACAAATGTAAAATAAAATAGGGGAAGTTACAACAGTAGCTTCCCCTATAAAACGGTTTATTTTCTCTTTTTATTCCTCTTCAAGAAACGGATATCTGTAATCTTTAGCAGGAACAAAAGTTTCTTTTATACTTCTTGGTGATACCCAGCGAATTTGATTCAGGTATGAACCCGCCTTATCGTTGGTTCCTGATCCTCTTGCACCACCGAATGGCTGCTGACCAACCACTGATCCGGTAGGCTTATCATTCACATAGAAGTTACCTGCTGTATTCACCAATCGTTTTGTCAGGTACTCAATTTCATATCTATCCTGTGAGAATATTGCCCCTGTCAATCCGTAAATTGATGTATTATCAAGTTCATCAATGGTTTCATCTATTTTATTTTCATCGTAGACATAAATTGTCACGATTGGTCCAAAGAGTTCCTCTTCCATTGTGTAATAGTGAGGATCCGTTGTTTTGATCACTGTAGGATAGATGTAATATCCTTCGGATTTATCATATTCACCACCAATAAGTATTTCAGCGTCTTTATCTTTTTTAGCTTTATCAATAGCAGCCGAGTGCTTTTCAAAAGCTGCCTCATCGATAACAGCGTTAACATAGTTTGAAAAATCTTCAGGTGAACCCACCTTGATTGATTTGACATCTTCTATTACACCTTCAATAATATGGTCAGCTATATTGCTTGGCAGATATACCCTTGACGCAGCAGAGCATTTTTGTCCCTGGTATTCGAAAGCTCCTCTTGTAATAGCTGTAATAACTGCATCAGCATCAGCTTTAGGAGAAGCAAAAATATAATCTTTTCCACCAGTCTCACCGACAATTCTTGGATAAGTTTTATAATTTTTGATGTTCTGTCCAATTTTTTCCCAAACCTGATGGAATACACCAGTAGAACCAGTAAAATGGAATCCTGCAAAATCAGGGCTTTTGAAAACAGTATCTGCAGCAACCGGACCTGAAGTGAATACCATGTTTATAACTCCATCAGGAACACCTGCTTCACGGAAGATATCCATAATAACCTTTGCAGCATAAATGTTAAGCTTAGAAGGCTTCCATACAACTGTATTACCCATCATTGCTGGAGCAGCAGGAAGGTTAGCAGTAATTGCCTGGAAGTTAAATGGCGTCAGTGCAAATACAAAACCTTCCAAAGGTCTGTATTCAACTCTGTTCCACATTCCGTCCGGTGAATATACCTGTTGTTCATAAATATGAGCCATAAACTCTACTCCATATCTCATAAAATCAGCAAACTCGCACACAGTTTCAATCTCTGCCTGATGAGCGCTCTTAGAGGTTGCTAACATAGCGGCAGCATTGATCTTGTGACGATATGGCCCAGTCAGTAAATCTGCAACTTTAAGAAAAATAGCTGCTCTTTCATGCCATGGGAGAGCTGCCCATTTTTCTTTTGCTTCAAGTGAAGCATCAATAGCTTTCTGAACATGAGAAGCATCTCCCTTATGGTAATGTCCCAATGTATGTTTCAGTTCATGAGGAGGATGAACAGCAACTTTGTTGTCAGTTCTAACTTCTTTACCCCCAATTACCATTGGTATATCTATCTCTTGTGATTTAAGCTCTTTTAGTGCCTTTTTCAGCTCTTCGCGATCTTTTGTCCCCGGAGCATAAGATCTCGCAGGTTCATTCTTCGCTTTTGGAACATTAAAGAATCCTTTTGGCATAGTTTAAAAGTTTTATGGTTAGACGTTTTATTATTTCTACAAATCTACGAAATTTGTTAAAATTTTTCATGAGTTTAATCAGGTTTGATAAAAGGCTGTTTGTTAGGGATATAAAACGCTATTTATCTAAGATTATTTTTTCCTAATTTTACACATTTTAAAATTGTATTGGCTATGACACGCAATGATTTCATCAAAATAAAAGACTGGTTTAAATTATATACAGCTCAATTTCATAGTAATGATGAAAATTTCCAGAAAAACATAGACTTAAAAATAGAACACAGTTACAGGGTATGGAAATTTGCAGCAGAGTTGATTTCAAAAATTGAGGTACCGGATAATGACAAACTTATAGCAGAAACTGCCGGTATACTTCATGATATTGGTAGGTTCAAACAATTTGAAAAGTACGGAACTTTCTCGGATAAAAAATCAGTAAACCATGCCCAGCTAAGCGTTGAAGTTATCAAAGAGAAAGAACTTATTACGCACTTAAGTGATAATGAGCAAGATAAAATCCTAACAGCTGTATTTAATCACAATAAAAAAATTATACCCGGCGATTTAAGTAAAAAAGAAAGCTTATTGGTAAAAGTTCTCAGAGATGCAGACAAGTTAGATATATTGAGAATTGTTACAGATTATTATTGCAATGAGGATAAAAATTCTAACAATGCCCTCCAACTTGACTTACCTGACACCCCTTCTATTAATTCCCTGAATTATAAAGATATTCTCAATGAAAGAATAGTCGATCTAAACAACCTGGAAACTCTAAACGACTTCAAACTACTGCAAATAGGGTGGATATATGACCTGAATTTTAAAGACACTTTTAAAATTTTAAAAGAAAAAGGTTACCTTGAAGTTATTTTTGATACACTGCCAGATACAAAAGAAATCAAAGAAATCAAAGAAAAAGTATCCCATTACATGTCTGAAAAGTTAATAGAAAAAGACAATTTATAAATCATACTTCCGGCTTATATTTTTTTCTGACGTTCGGGCATATATTTCACAAATTTCAATGAAATGATTTAAAAAAATTCGTGATCCTTACCAGAAAAAAATTGAGGAAAAATTCTTTTCCAAAAAACTTCTGAATGAAACAGCCGTATAACGAGTAGTTGATTTACTGGCAGAGACAGGAATAATACCTGAATTCTCCGAGGTGAAACTTAAAAACTGTTAACACATAATTCTGGAATGTTCAATATTGACAAAATTGTAATCGGTTTTAATAAAATATTTCAAAACTTTTTTATCCATTTGATATTCTGGTATCTAAGTTTATTGTTCTTTATCTTTCTTACAGAGGACAATGAACTATTTTTCACCTACCTGAATTTCCTGGAAACGGATAATATTCTTTCTCTTATACTAATTATCAGCTTGTTGATATCTATCCTGTTCAGTATTTTTGATATTATCTTTACAGCCCGTACACTTAGATTTCTGCCCCGGAGATTGCTTCTATTCATAAAATCAATATTTTATCTTGTTTCTGTCTTTTTGTTGGTTATTATTGCTGCCAAGCCACCGGAATCAATTATCAGGGAACAAAATTATGAGCAATTGTGGCAACATTTGCCAGAACTAAACATTCAGTTTATACGTTTCCTGATATATTTTTATCTTACTGCATTTCTTATCAACTTTCTCAAAGCAGTAAGAAAAAAAGTCGGAAGAGCCAACTTCAGAAACTGGATGCTGGGTTTGTTGAATAAACCCACAGAACAAGAAAGAATATTCATGTTTCTTGACATGAAATACTCCACAGCGCTGGCTGAAAAACTCAGCCACAGGAAATTCAGCTATCTGATTCAAGATGTTTTCAATGATATGTCTATAGTAGATAATTACCATGGAGAAATATATCAATATCTTGGAGATGGAGCAATTATTACATGGAGTATTAAAAACGGTCTTCAGCAAAATAATTTTCTGAAAGCATTTTTTGCTTTCTCCAGATTAATAGAAAAAAGAAGACGGTATTATATGAGAAAATATAAAACTGTACCGGAATTTAAGGCCGGAATTCACGCAGGCAAAGTCATGGTTTTACAGGTAGGGCAAATCAGAAGCGATATTTCCTTTAACGGAGATACTATCAACACAGCTGCAAGAATAGAAGCTCAATGCAAAGAATATAGGCATAATTTACTTATTTCAGGCGATCTATACAACAAGATAAAAAATAAAAAAGGATTTCAATTCTCTAACGCCGGAAACATAAAATTAAAAGGTAAAAAAAGAGGAGTGGAAATATACAAGGTCAGGAAAAAGAAAAAAGCGTAAACCATTAGTAACATCTCATAATCACCGGACACCCTGCTTAAGTCAGGGATTGCTTCTTTATCGCGGTAAACATGTTCAAGAACCTCAATGCAATATACTACATCGGCTTCTTTATCACTAAGTGGTAAAAACCCTAATCCGCCAACTCTCCAGTCAATACGTTCGCTGACACCTAAAATTTGAGCTATCTTCTTAGCCGCTTCAAGTCTCTCTTTGTCTGGTTCAACAGCAATCACTTTTGCTTCTGTTGAAAAAACAAATGCCAGTGGCAGCCAGCCAAACCCTGTACCAATATCTGCAACAATGGTATTTGAATCAATCTCTTTAAAATCCAAAACTTGCTGTACATATTTTTTTGTAAAAAACTCCAGGGTATTTGCTATATCCAAACACCAGCATATTGAGAATCTTTAAAATAGTCAACATTACGTATTTTTTCAATATGATCGTTAGTAATAAGTAAATTGTAATCAGGTTTATGAAAAAGTCCTGTTTTTACGTAGCTCTTTGAATTTAGAATTTCTATTGTTGGTTTCATTCATACAAGTTACTATAATTCAAAATACAAGACAACATAATTCTGCTGAAGAATCAAAATAATTCTTTTCAAACGATGCACAGGTCAGTATAATATATGAGCATAAATCCCATAAGCCGGGAGATTAAATACTCAACTCAACATAATCCTCACAAGCCAGGGGTTGTATATACCGTATGTCCAATAAGCCGATCATATCCAGATGAAAAATCTTTATAGTAGATGTAAATTGAATATTCATTTTCTGTTTGATAGTGATTTCCTGAGAAAACATAAGGATTATAACCATCAATATCTTCCTGCACATATTTATAGTCATAATATCCCTGTTTTAAAAGTAAACGTTTTTCATAAGCTTTCTCTTCCCCATTATAATTCATCTTATTACTGCTGTTTTTCTTCCAGTTATTAAAACCACCTTCAATGTATACACCTCCTTCAAGATTAGGCGTATCCACCAGTAAAGTAAAATAAACATAAACGTAATCCGCCTCCGTAAACGGGTTATCCACCCTCTCCTTATCAACAAAAAAACGTCCGTTAATGTCATCTTTCGTTTTAAAATCTTTATATGTCAAATCTCTGTCATGATCGAGAGACACATGAAAATTATCCTTCATAAATTCAATCTGTTGGATATTCTCGCCAGCATAGTCAGTTGACTTTGTATTAAAGTGACGATATTCATTGCCTCCTTTAAAAGCCAAATCATCAATATTCTGATATATCAAAGTATTCCCTCTCATACCAGAAGGATCTTCATTCCGGATCAAACGTTCATCGTGATAATTCTTCTGAACAGCAATTTGCAAGTCTTCTGAAGGCCGGTTCACATTTAAGGAATTTGTGTTAACCTCTATCTCCAGTTTCTGATTGGGCTTTTCAGGGGACATCCTGTTGAAATGATCAACTTCTGCAGATACATGAGCCATATCTTCAGAAACCCGGAACCTTGAAGTAAGAACAGTGTCTTGGGGATCAGAATTTTCAAATATTACGATTGTATAATTTCCTGAAATCCTGGGTTGAACATCAAAATTAGGAATAGTCAGTTTATAATGATAATAGGGAATAATTGTATTAAAAGAGCTCTGTACTTCATTAATCACATTGGGGTTTTGTCCCGTAAGGTATTCATTTTCACTTAAATTTGTAGGTTCCCACTGTGCATTGCAATGAATAATTTTATAGGAATAGTTTTTTGAGTTACCGCTAAGTTCATCAAACCTCAATGTGACTTTTTCTTCTCTGTCAAGCCTTATAACAGGTAAAGCAAGTTGATCATCGTTTTTATATACCTGAACTGATTTGATTTCTTCCTTGTATGTCTTTTCTTCAATTACCTGTGCTAAAACGGCACTAGTAAACAGCACAAATGCGAACGTTAAGAAAATGGATTTAGATATGTGAATCATAAAGATTTAGATTTTATTTCAGGCAAAATAAATTTCTCAAAAGTAACAATAGTTTATTCCTTCAACAAAAGAAATTCTATTATAGCAATTTTTGAAAAGATTGCAATGCTCCCATCTCCTTATTAGAACTCGACAGGCATACAAATTACCTGGTTATGCAAAACTCTCCATATCCAGACTCAGATTCTGATGAGCCATTGCCATCAATTGGCGGGCACTAACATTATTAGGACAAGCTTCTTCACAATACCCCGGACAGCTCATACATAGCTCTGCCTTTTCCCCTGGTATCCGGGAATATAACTTCATAGCCTCCTTCTCCTCTTTCTTTGTCTGGTAGTAATAATTATAGCGCAAAATATAATTTACCGGAAGATTATGAGGGCAAGCTTTTTCGCATTCATTGCAACCAATCTGGCAATTCATAAAACCAAAATGATTTTGGTAATCAGTTAGTAAACTAGCCTGTTTTTTCTCCAGTTTATTGCCAGATAAAGACAGAAAACGCTCAACATCATCAAGATTGTTAAAATCAAGACATACAGTGTGTGCCGCGGGGTTTGACAAAACATAAACAATAGCGGCATTTACAAGCTCTTCATCAGATACAGCGCCATAGTCCTTAAAGAATTCTTTTGCTTTATCAGCCCTTTCTTTATATCGGTTAAGATAGGCATAGTATTCATCTCCCGGGTCTTTTCCTTCTTCTTCATATCGGTTCACTGCCTTTTCAAGTATATTATAAATCATAACCGGGCTGGATTTCATTATGGCTCTTCCTATATTCTTCTTCTCGCATGCTTCAAAAACTTTTTCTATCAATGCCCTCAATACAGTCTCATTTTTAGGAGCCCCTGAGGCAATATCA
>JBKGZD010000134.1:0-7152 GCA_046545795.1 Bacteroidales bacterium
TTTTCCAACTTTAAAAAAGATGTGAAGCCACATTAAGAGCATTGTCAACTTTATCTTGATTTTCCTGTACCTGGACATCAATCAAATCTACCAGGTCATCAAGCTGTTCGTTCATTCTTGTATCAGCCTCCTCTATTATCCTGTTCTTTTGCATATTATAAGTATACACCCCCAGTACAGATATAACAAGAATGACTAAAACACTGAAAATTAAATTCAATCTTACGCCAATTTTAATGTCGTTTAGAGATTTCATGGTATTTTGGGTTTATTGGCTCAATTGGTCTATTGGTATTTTAGTACGTAAATATTACTTTTTTCAATAGGCAGCAGTTTTTAAAAAATTAAATCATAACTAATTGATTAACAAAAAGTAAAAAAAATCCAGTATGATATGCTATTTATCAGACACTTCCGTTTCTTTATCTGCAGATGCGGCCTCTTGTTTTCCTCTTTCAACTGATGTTTGCACATCTTCAAGTTCTTTTGCAGAAAACACCTTATCCATATCCAGGATCATAATAAATTTCTCATCCACCTTGGCCATACCTGAGATGAATTCAGACTTATAATTGGTACCAATGCTCGGTGGCGGTTGGATATCCTCATCATTCAACTCAAGTACCTCCTGAACAGAATCCACCAATGCTCCAACCAGCACCTGTTCATTCTCCACATCCACTTCCATAACGATTATACACGTATTTTGGGTAAATTCCGTAGGCGACATTCCGAATTTAATTCGTGTGTCGACAACTGGTAGTACCTGTCCTCTCAAATTTATCACCCCTTGCATGTATTCGGGTGATTTCGGGACTTTAGTAATTTTGGTCATTTCCATAATGCTTAACACTTTGCTGACATTTGCAGCAAATTCTTCCTCACCCAGCTTAAAAGTGAGATAAGAGTTAATTTGACCTAATTCTTCTTTATCCATAAATTGCCTCCATTTTATTTTTCAACAATAGTAGATTTTTCAGCTTTTCTTCCAGCAAACTGATCAATCATTTTATTCGTATCGAAAACCAGGGCAACCGTTCCATCACCTAGGATGGTTGCTCCTGAAATTATATCTTGTTTTTTATACATTTTACCCAGTGACTTTAAAACAGCCTGGTATTCACCAACCACAGCATCAACCACCAATCCAATACGTATGTCCTCATAACGGACCACCACGATTTCTTCCATGTCAGATTCTGCTTCAGGCATTCCAAATTCTTTTCTAAGGTAGAAAAATGGAACCTGCTCTCCGTCCAGGGTAATTAAATTGTTAAACGTATCGACAACATCACTGTGC
This sequence comes from Bacteroidales bacterium, assembly GCA_046545795.1. Taxonomy (GTDB): domain Bacteria; phylum Bacteroidota; class Bacteroidia; order Bacteroidales; family UBA12077; genus JAGXLC01. Next base: position 1,301 of record JBKGZD010000134.1, read on the forward strand.
TGAGCTGCATATATTTTATCCACAGCAGACAACGGAACAATATATTTATCATTATCAATACGCACCAGCAGACCATCAATAATAGACAAGGTTAATGGTAGTTTTACCGTAAGTGTAGTACCGGCATCCAACTCAGAGTCTATTTCGACTTCACCCCTGATTTCTGAAAGTTTACGTCTCACTACATCCATTCCCACACCCCGGCCAGAAACATCTGTAATATTCTCTGAGGTAGAAAATCCAGACTTAAATATTAAATCAAACAATTCCCTCCTGGAAAGTTCCTGGTTTTTTTCTATAATATTTTTTTGTATAGCTTTATTCTTAACTTTCTCTATATCTATTCCCTGGCCGTCGTCATGAATTTGAATATGAACTTTAGCGCCTGAATAATAAGCTTTTAGCAAAATTTTCCCTTCTTCAGGTTTCCCTTTTCTTTTTCTTTCTTCAGGTGTTTCAATCCCATGGTCTATACTGTTTCTAATTATATGCAAAAGGGGGTCAGTTAATGTCTCAATAATGTTTTTATCCAGTTCAGTATCCGTACCTTCTGCCACAAGATTGACCTTTTTATTCATACTACCGGCAAGGTCACGAACCAGGCGCTGAAACCGTGTTAACATTGTTTCGACAGGAACCAGGGCAATATCAAAAGCGTTATCCCGGAGCTGGCGGGTAAGTTTTTGTACATTTTCAGCAATGGTAGTCAATTCACCATCATCTGAATGTTCTGCTTTAAGACTCAACCTGGCCTGGGTTGTTACCAGTTCGCTCACCAGGTTCATCATGTGGTCAATTTTTTCGGAAGCGACCCTTATGCTTGAAATGCTATAATCCTTACCATTAACTGTTTTTGCATCTTTACCACGGGTTTGTTCTTCAAGATCTTCCTTTACCCCTTGAATTGAATTGGTAATAGACTTGATGGCATCTACACCAATATCTTTTTTCAAGTCAGATAATTTTTCTATTTCACTTATAAACCTGGGATTCTTCAGAAGGTTTTGTTCGCTTAACTCATAAATATCTATTTTTGCCTGGTCTTCTACGAAAATAAATACATCATGAATGGCCTCTTCAGAATCTGCGGTAGCTATAATTACTTCCCAATGTGTATAACATTTTAATGGATCAATATTCTCAAGGTCAGGAACTTCGGACAAGCAGGGAAGAGCCTTTAAATCTCCCAGAGTACTTAACTCATCGAGAAGAAACAAAGGATTGGTACCATTATCAAAAATATCTTTATTGGGCTGAAAATAGACATAATAGGTTTTCTGCTGAGAATCACTACTTGCAGGCTCTTGATTCGTTACTGAACCTTTGTCTTCTTTCTCTTCCAAAATTTTCATCACCTGCACCAACAAATTTTTATGATTTGCTTCAGCTTCCCTGTTCAATTCCTCGTTTTCCTCTATCAGCAATTTCAGGTGATCAACAGACTGAAGGGTAATATCCAGCAACCCTTTAGTTACTTTTAGTTTACCTTCGCGTACTTTATCATAAATATTTTCCAGGTGGTGTGTAAAATCACTGATTTTCTGAAATCCGAACATAGAAGCACCCCCTTTCAGGGTATGCATTGACCGGAAAACTCTTTCAACAAGCTCCTCCTCAGAACCTTCCTTCTGTTCAAGAGCTAAAAGCGCTTTTTCGAGTTCAGCAATATTTTCTATTGCTTCTTCTACAAATTTCTCTCTGAATTTATCCATTATCGCATAACTTTTTTAAGTGCAGCCAAAAGTTTAGCTGGCACGAAAGGTTTAATGATCCATCCGGTTGCCCCTGCTTCTTTGGCCTCCATCTTCTTGGCAGCCTGAGATTCTGTAGTCAGAAACAGAATAGGGATGCGTTTATATTCTTCCTTGGCCCTGATTTCTTTAATTAACTCGATACCATCCATTTCAGGCATATGAAGGTCTGTTATTACCAAATCTATCGGGCTGCCGTCAAGATAATTCAGGGCGTCTTTACCATCGCAGCCTATTTTTACATTATAGCCTTCATTTTCGAGGGTAAAGCTAACTACCTCCCTTATACTTTCTGAATCATCTACAATTAAGATATTTTTTCCCATAATGACTGGTTCCTTTTATCAAGTTTTTAAAACAGGATCAAATCCGGCATTTTCAACTAAATTATGCGTCTCATCAGTAAGTTCCGCTGAAATATTGATCTTTTTGTCATATTCTTCAGCCGTCTTATGCAGAGATTCAATTAACTGTATGAAACTCAGATCAATATTTTCGACTTTCTGAATATGAACACTAAGCTCATTAAATTCTTTCAGCGCTAACATAAATTGTTCTTTAATTTCTAGAACAGTATAAATGGTCAGTTCCTTCTCTATAGTCATCCGGGCTTTTTTATCTGCCTTTTTACCTATAGGGTTGATTTTCACATGCTTGCTGTTTGTCTTCATATTATTAAAATTTAAATGTTCAACTTAAAACAATTCCAAATCTCCTCCATCTTCACTAACATCAAGTTCCTGCTCATCACCGCTGGCAACTTGCTGATGGATAATAAATTCGGAATTCATCGTGTAATATTCCGTTAATTTTTTCAGGTTTTCCTCTTTGTCCTGAACAGAATCACCATCAAATTTCAATCTGTAGTTGATAGTGTTCAAATCGTTTATAATTTTTTCAATGATTTTTTCAAAATAGTCGTAATATTTAATGTTGTTAACTGTTTTCTGAATTTTCACAAGAATATCTTCGCTCAAATCATTGTTCTCGGTAAGTTTCTCAATTATCAGGTTTTCAACCTTTTCCAGTTCATTTATATAATCATCAATTTTACCAGGCAAATATTCATGAATATTACCCGGCTGGTCGTTTCCATTAACATCAACCAGGGTGTGTTTAAGCTTATCGCCATAGCTATGAATGTCATCTATCAAAGAAGCAAGATTATTATAATTCACTCCGAGATCATTATACATCTGGTCAAGCTGGTTAATTATACCCTCTTCATTTTCAGTATTTTGATAATTTTCTTTTTTTAGTTCTATGAACTTTTTTATATCCTCAAGCAGCAAACCAATGTTTTTATTGTGTTCCACCACTTTATCAAAATTGCTGCTTATTGACTGAATGTTATCGAAAAATTTATTATTGAATTCACAGAACTTTTCAATTCTGGTTTTGGCATTTTCCAGGTTCGTTTTAAATGTATTGAAAAATACCTTTTGTTTTTCTGCATCAAGAGCAATATATGAGTTACACTGTTTTGCAACGAAGCTCATATTTTCTCCAATTTCCAGGAATTTCCCTGAAATACGCTGTATAGCAGTCTGGTATTCTTTATTTGTCTGCATTAGCTGTGCAGCCTGCAATCCGGCTATATCCCTTATCCGCAGAAAATACTTAGCTTTCGTACCCAGGTCGTCTGAATCATCTTCATCATGTATTTTAGAAAGCTCAGAAACCAAATCTTTATGGGTATTCTGAATATGCTGCATCTTCTGTTTGATAATATCGTGATACTGCAGATTTGTAATAATTTTACTGATTCCTTCTTTAGTCTGCTCAGTTCTGTTTTTTATTTCCGGAAGATGATTTCCTGCCTTTTCGAAATGGGATCTGTAGATTCCAAGCTCTTCTTCCAGATCCGTAAGTATATCAGCAATATTCAGATCGTCGGTATAAAACTTTTGCTCATTCAGCATCTCATTTTTAATCCTCTGCTTAATCTTTTGAAAAGATTTTTCAATGTTTACAAGTTCTTCTTTAGTCTTTTCAGCAATGTCTCCAATAACATATGGCTCTATGCCGTCATTATCCAGGTGTTCCAATTCAAGATTACTTTCCAGAAATCTCAGGCTGGTAAGATTTTGCTTAAAGTTTTTAATTGGGAAAAAAGCCTGTCGCACCCGCGATAAAAGCGCATTGATGACATTACTGGTCGTAGCAACCTTGTCTTTCAACTGAGAATTTTTATCGTTGAGAGTCTCAATCAGATTGTCTATTCCGGATGGGAGGATCGTGCTTTCATGTTTTGATAATATATCAAATAAACACGTGGCATTATCGGATATTTTACTGGTAATTTTATGATAGGCCTGAAAATCTTTGTTCAGATTCAAAAAATCTTCTGAAGAATATTGATGAAGCTCAATAATCTTCTCATCAATACTAGAAAATAAACTGGAAATTTCTTCAAGAGAATAATTTTCCAACAGATTCTTAATGTTTAATTTATTATCGTTTTTGCTCATGACCCTGACATCTTAATATCCAACACCTGACCAATTTTATACAAGAAATGGGGTATATCAATTGGTTTTTCAATAACATCCTTGGCCCCCAGTTCTTTTGCTTTTCTTGTGTTTTCATCGTTAGCATATGCTGTAACTACAACTATTGGAATTCCATAAGCTTCTTCTGTGCTCTCTTCATTAAAAGATTGTAAGAAACTAAAACCATCCATCTCCGGCATTAATAAATCCAGCAGTATCAGGCTAATATCATTTTTTTGAGTTAGATAAAACGCTTCCTTTGAGCTATTGGCAAGGACCACTTCAAAACCTTCATCCTCCAGTATGGCTTTCAAAAGGACCAGGTTCGTTTCACTATCATCAACAACTAAAATTTTTTTCATCATGAAATTTTTTATTTAACCTTATATGAAATATCTTTATTGACTTATCAGAATAAAAATATTTCTATAACTTATTAACAAAAATACTAATAGAGTCACATATTTAGCAAGCAAATAGCAATGAGATAAATTACTCATATATGATGATTTAGATTCATAAAGAGTGATGATACAAATCACCAAAGAAAATATAAAAAGCTGCTCATCAGTAAATTGCGTATGAACAAACAGAGAATTTACCCGGAAAAAGATATTCAAAAAAACTTAAAAGATGAGTTGATTCCCTTTCAAGAAACTCTAAGCGAAGAGGAAGACAGGAAGATACATGATAACAGCAACATTGTAACTTATAACAAGCAAGATGTCATTTTCAAGCAGAATACACGCACTTCGCACACCATGTTTGTCAAGAAAGGGTTAATAAAAGTATACAGGGAAAACAGGAACAATAAAACAAAGATCATTAAAATAAATACACCAGGACAATACCTTGGTTTGAATTCTATTTTTGGCGAGGACACTTTTAGTTATTCAGCCGAAGCTATTGAGAAGTCTGAAGTACTGATGATCGACTCTGTAATTTTTGAAGAAATCTTACAGGAGAATGGAATATTTACGTACAACCTTATGCGCTACCTTTCAAAAGATAACCTTATTTTGTTTCAGCAAATGATTTCGCAGTCGCAAAAACAGTTGCCAGGCAGAATAGCAGATATTATCCTCTATTTCACTGAAAACATATTCAATAGTAAAAATTTCACTTTCCCCTTAAATAGGACAGAGCTGGCAGAAATGGCAGGAACTACCAAAGAAAGCCTTATCAGAACCCTGACTGAGTTCAAAAATGACAAGATAATTCAACTTGAGGGAAAAAAGGTAAAAATCATAAGTTATGATATTCTTAAAACATTAAGTAGAATAGGATGAAAAGAATGGATGAATATGGCAGTAAATAAATTAAACTTTCTGATTGTAGATGACATCGTTATAAACAGAATGCTGCTGAAAGAAATAACAAGTGATTTTGCAAGTTCAGTCATAGAGGCAAACAATGGCAAAGAAGCAATAAGTTTGTTACAAGACAGAGATATAGATGTGATTTTAATGGATATTGAAATGCCCGTTATGAATGGCATAGAAACAACCAGGTACATTCGGTCAGAACTTGAGTATCCAAAAAACCAAACTCCAATTATTGCTATAACAGCACATAATCCCGATGATTTTTTTGAGGATTACAATAACGC
>JBKGZD010000135.1:0-7100 GCA_046545795.1 Bacteroidales bacterium
TGAGTTAAACCGCAGACAAACCAAACCCCAACCGGTTTTCCATTTTTCTAAAAGTGGGTTAGGAGGGTAGGTGGATTGGTTTACTCCGATCTGCAGGCAAAAGCCTGGAGCTAGTCTCATGTACCACCAGCCAAATTGCCTTAGCTTTCTCTTTATTGTTGTTTACTTAAAATTTTCCTATAATATTTCGGTTTTTCTGGTTGAAAATATTTTTGCCTTCCGGCGTGTAAAGATGTTCGATTCTATCTGCATAATATTTTTCAATATTTCTTCTAACAATTTTCAGGGTGCTATTCATCATTTTGTTTTCTTCTGTGAATCCTTCTCCTAATACGGCAATAGCTGCGGGGAGCCATCTGTCAGGAAATTGTTCTTCATGCTTTCCACCTGTTTTAAATTGATTTACCTCATCCTGGATAAGTTGTAATATTGCATCTTGTCCCTTTTCTGTTTTCAGGTTAAAATTTTTATTCTCTGCGTATTTTTTTAATGCTTCTTTATTCGGAACAATCAAACCAATTGTATATGGGTCCTGATTATTGTGGAGCATACATTGTTCAATATATGGAGATTTTTCTGTAAGCGCCTCTTCAATAGCCTCCGGACTGAATTTTTCTCCGTCATTTGATATGAGTAAACTCTTATACCTTCCCAGTACATATAGAAAATTGTCTTTGTCAAAATATCCTAGATCTCCTGTATAGAACCACCCATCTTTAATACTTTCTTCTGTGGCTTTTTCATTTTTCCAATACCCCACCATTACATTTTCTCCTTTTACAGCGATTTCACCGCTATTTCCCTTTGGGACCTCTTTTCCGTTTTCATCACATATCTTTACTTCAATGTTCTTCACTAAAAATCCTGAAGAACCTAATTTGTGTTTTTGGGGAGCATTGGAAGAAATAATGGGTGCAGTTTCTGATAGTCCATATCCCTGATACATAGGAATACCAATAGCATAAAAGAATCTTTGGAGTTCAATATCCAGTAAAGCCCCTCCACCAATGAAAAATTTCAGTTCTCCTCCGAAACCTTCTCGTATTTTGCTGAATAATATTTTGTCATAAAGATTGAGCAGCGGTTTTTTGAAAAACTGCAAACCTTTGCCTTTGTTGTATCCTTCTTTATTATATGCATATGCTGTTTTTAGAGCTTTTTTAAATAGTTTCTCGGCTTTGGGTCCTTTTTCTGAAATTTTTTTCTCAATATTTTTTCTGAAATTTTTTGCCAGGGAAGGAACGCTTAATAAAAGATTTGGTTTGAATTCCTTAATGTTTTTTGGAATATTTTTTAATGTTTCCAGCTGGTTATTTCCTACCTCTATCGTTCCAATGCTTGCGCCACTGGCAAGGAAGCTGTAAATTCCTGCTGTATGGGCAAATGAATGGTCAAGGGGTAAAATTAATAATGTTTTGAACCACTCTGGGATATTCATTAATGAAAGCGCTTGCTCCACGTTTGCTGTATAATTTCTGTGAGACAGTATAATGCCTTTTGGATCTGCTGTGGTTCCTGAGGTATAACTAATATTAGCATAATCAGTGCCTGCTATTGACTGGTATCGGTCCTCAAACTCTTTTTTACTGGTTTTAAGAAAATTGCTTCCCAGGTTATATACTTCTTCTTTGGGTACATCAGAATTATTATATTTCCCTTGAGGATCCAAATAAATAACCCTTTCCAAATCGGGGAGGTCATTTTTAATTTTATCGATTTTCCATGCATGATTTTTTGAAACAATTATTATGCGGGTTCCTGAATGAGCAAGCCTGAAACGGAGTTCTGTGGCTGCATCTAATTTTACTGACAAGGGAACATTAATAGCACCGGTATATAAAATCCCCAGTTCACTTATTACCCAGTCATTTCTGCCTTCGGATAAAAGCGCAATACGATCACCTTTTTGAACTCCCAAATTCATCAGACCAGCAGCAAATTGATGAACTTTTGCTCTTGTTTCTTTGTAAGAAGTACTTCTATACTCACCATCATCCTTTTCCCATAAAAGCGGATTACCTCCGTATTTATCAACATTCTTTTCGAAAAGTTCTATTAATGTATCCATAGCATGTTTCTTTAAATATGATGTTCAAATATATAAAAATCCTGTAAAGAAATATTTCTGAAAGCATTATTGTATAAAACGCTGAAAAACAGACTTTTGTAAATGATGTTGTTTTGATTGGATTATGCCATATAGCTAATTCGCTAATTTTTAAAGCGCAGGTTTGATAATTTATTTATATTTGTATATAGCTAACCAAATATAATAAACTATGAAACGACTTTTACTTATTTCAATAATGGTTATAGTAGCATTTAATTCCTGCGATTTTTTTCAGAGTAAGAATTTGTTCTCCAATGATGATGATTCAGTTTTGATGCAGAAAAGACAGGATAGCCTGAAATTAGCTGACTCTATCAGAACTTTGCACAATGAATTAGAGAGTCTCAGGCAGGCTCATAACCGTTTGCTGGATTCCATTAAAGGTGAGAAGCCAGCTAAAGCTCAACAAACAAAGGGGAAAAAATACCATGTTATTGTAGGAAGCTTTAGAAAACAGGAATATCTGGACTCTTACAACAAATTTATACAGGACAAAGGATTTCAAACAAATATTCTGCAAAATGAGTTTGGTTTTAAATTGATATCAGTTGATTCTTATAATAACTGGAATGACGCCGTACATACTTTAGAAGGGATACAGGAGGATTTAGAAGAAACTGCATGGATTTACAAGCAGGGGTAAAAATTTGTGTAAATGAATCACAAGGAGGGGGCAGGAATTAGTCATGAGTTATACAGATTAATAAGGTTGAAACAAAATATTTTTCTCCTCATAAACTGTATAAAGGATAATTTTAACTGTTAAACAGGTCTTTCAATATGGAAGATCTGTTTTTTATGTTTTTTAAAATGTTTGTTGAATTAAGGAATTATTTTAGCTTTGGACTCACGAAATTTTAGGTTGAACGAAAAAATATATTAGCAATGGCAACAAAAACTCTTAAAGATTCTGCTTTAATTCGGTGGTTGGTATTATTAGTATCAAGTGCTATAATGTTTTTCAACTATTATTTTTATGATGCATTATCCCCATTAAAAGATTTGATGCAGGATAATCTTGGTTTTACTTCTTCCGAATATGGAACATTTATGTCAGCTTATTCCTTCCCGAATGTCTTTCTTGCAATGGCAGTCTTAGGAGGAATTATCCTTGATAAAATTGGTATCAGGATTACTGGTTTTGTGTTTATTCTTTTTATGGCTTTAGGTTCTGCTTTAACCGCTTATGGTGCTTCAGATTACTATTTAGCAGGGGGAGTAGGCTATGAGTTCATGTCGTCATTTTGGACAAGTGTTTCTCCTTCTTTGAAAATGATGTGGTTAGGATTTTTCTTGTTTGGTTTAGGCGCTGAAACGAGTATTGTAGTACTGTCCAAGGTTATTGTGAAATGGTTCAAAGGTAAGGAGATAGCATTAGCCCTGGGACTAAATGTAGCTATCGGCCGTTTAGGTACAGCTTTGGCCCTTACTTTATCCCCTCAAATTGCGCAGATAGAATGGACTAATGCTATTTGGTTCGGAACCATGTTGCTGTGGATTGGTCTTTTAACTTTTATCATTTACATGTTGTTGGATATTAAGATTGACAGACAAATTAAAGAATCTATACCTCACGATCCTGAAGATGAATTTAAATGGAGTGATTTAAGATTTTTAGTTACCAACAAGACATTTATTATCATTACACTTTTATGCGTAACTTTTTATTCAGCTGTTTTCCCGTTTGTTAAATATGCACCTGACTTGTTGATGAATAAATTTGGTATGGCCAGAGGAATCAGTGGGAATATCTCTTCAATTTTAATGTTTGGAACAATTGTTTTAACGCCGCTTTTTGGATGGATCGCAGACTATAAAGGTAAAAGCGCTACACTTATGTACCTGGGCTCTTTCTTATTGATTGTAGCTCACCTGATGTTTGCTAAAACAATGATTAATCCTATAATACCAATATTTATTCTGGGTGTTGCTTTTTCACTTGTTCCGGCTGCTATGTGGCCTGCTGTAACAAAAATCGTGGGTGAAAGACAAATTGGAACCGCCTATGGATTTATGTTCTCTGTGCAGAATATCGGATTATGGGCATTACCAATTTTGATAGGGATAGTTCTTGATTCATCTAACCCAAACTATCAAACACAAATGACAGATCAGGAATTCGTAAATTTGCAGCAAATGGGTTATCATACAGGCACATATCATTCTACTGGTGAAGAGATTGGGAAAGACAAAGAATTGAACATTAAATATATAATTCATGATAATGACTGTAAAGGGCAAATTCTATGGAAATCGATCCATAAAGTACAATCCAACGAGGAGGGGGAATATGAGCTTGAGTTAGGTAGTCATGATATTGTTGAAGCAGCTAAATTCCAGGCTCTTGATTTGAATAATCATGAGCTGGGAATTAAAATTGTTAAGCTAAATAAAGATGAGACATTGATTGTTGACGATACTCTTGCTTTAAAAAATTCTGAAACGAAATATTCACATGTATACAGGAAGGACGGAGAGCCTGTTGCTGGTGAAAAGTTTGATGTGATGGTAACAATATACGACTGGAATACTGACGAGGTTGTTTACCAGGAAAAGCAAGCTGTTAAAACAGAAGAGGATGGTACTATGCCGGTAGATATGGGTGTTGGTGTTGTTCAGAAAGCTAAATATGAATATTTTGGGTTTGACGATGATGGAGAATATTGTGCTGAGGTAGTTACACCATTAGATTATACAAATTCTATGCTGATGCTTTCATTACTTGGAGTATTAGGACTGTTTTTTGCTTTCTTGCTTAAGCGTGATGATAAAGTTTCAGGATACGGTCTTGAAAAACCAAATAAAGTCGAATAAATAAGTTTTTGAATTAATTCATTGAAGTTGTAACCAAAATTTAACCGTCTCCTTTCTTTGTAATGAAGGAGGCGGTTTTTTATTGATTTGGTAAAAACTTATTTTCTAATTAGACTTTTTCTATTAGGCCCGGTTGATATAATTGTTATCGGAACTCCTGTTTCTTCTTCTATGAATTTTATATATTCTTTAAAAGATGCAGGCAGGTTTTTGAATTTATCAATTTGTGAGATATCTTCATTCCAACCCTCGAATTCTTTGTATATTGGGTGGTCTATTTTGTCTTGGTTATAAGGCAGATAATTAATTATTTCATCTTTATATTTATAGCCAGTGCATATTTTAATATTTTCGAAATTTGTTAATACATCAGCTTTGGTCATGATTAATTCTGTCACACCATTTAGCATTATGGCATATTTAAGTGCAGGCAAATCAAGCCATCCACATCGCCGAGGTCTTCCAGTGGTTGCACCGAATTCATTTCCTTGTTTTTGTAATTTTTCACCCTCTTCATTTTTTAATTCTGTGGGAAAAGGTCCGCTCCCCACCCGGGTACAATAAGCCTTGAAAATTCCGTATACATTGTTCACCTTGTTGGGCGAAACTCCTAACCCATTACATGCTCCTGCACAAATTGTATTGGATGAGGTCACAAAAGGATAAGAACCAAAGTCTATGTCCAGCAAAGTTCCCTGCGCACCTTCAGCCAATACATGTTTGCCTTCCAGCATTGAGTTGTTTATAAAATGTTCGCTATCAATCAGTTTGAAGCTTTTAAGGTATTCTATTGCCTCAAACCATTCTTGTTCTTTATTTTCAATATTATATTCAAAATCATATTGTTCTAAAATTACCTTGTGTTTGTTTTTCAGATATTCATATTTGTCCCTGAAATCATTTTCTTCAATATCACCAGCACGTAATCCGTTTCTACCTGTTTTATCCATATAGGTAGGACCAATTCCTTTTAATGTTGAACCAATCTTGGCTCTTCCTTTAGCTGCTTCTGATGCTGCATCCAAAATTTTGTGGGAAGGAAGGATCAGGTGAGCTTTCCTTGATATCATTAAGTTGGATTGGATTTCTACATTTTTTGATTTTAATTCTTCAATCTCTTCTTTTAAAGTTACCGGGTCTATTACAACACCATTTCCTATTATATTTTGTATGTTGTCATGAAAAACCCCGGAAGGAATGTTATGCAGAACGTGCTTTATGTTTTCAAACTCCAGTGAATGACCGGCATTTGGCCCACCCTGGAAACGGGCTATTATATCATATTCAGGCGCAATTACATCGACAACTTTACCTTTACCTTCATCTCCCCATTGTAAACCTAGTAATACATTTAAACTCATAACAGGATTGTTTTTTTTATAGAAATTTATTAGTCTGCAACATAACAATAATGCAGCCTAAAATTAAGAAAATCCCCGTAGTTTTAAAGGGGATTTGTCATGTTTTTAAAAAATTCATGGATGATGGTGATAATTCACTCGATTATAATTAATTAGACAATTAGGTGTGCGTAACTTTTATGGTATTTTTTGTTTTTTTTTTCGTGAATTTCTATGGGAAAATATCATTAAGGTTTTTAGCAGGTTAAATGATGGTTTTTCACATGTCCGTTTCGCTGGATTTTAATCGGCACTCTTTGCATATACCATAAAAATACAGGGAATGGTCATCGATTTCAAATTCCATAATTTTGGCAATAGTTTCCTGGATTTCCTGGATTCTTGGATCACAAAATTCTATCACTTTCCCGCACTCTTGGCAAATAAGGTGGTCATGCTGTCTGCATTGATATGCCTTTTCATATTGCGCAATATTTTTTCCAAACTGGTGTTTAACGACAAGGTTACTTTCAAGCAACAGTTCAATCGTGTTATAGAGGGTTGCTCTGCTTACCCTGTAATTTTTATTTTTCATTGAAATATACAGGGTTTCTATATCGAAATGGTTTTCTCTTGAATAAATCTCTTCCAGAATTGCGTATCTTTCAGGGGTTTTTCTATGGCCTCTTTTTTCCAGGAAATTAGTAAATATTTGCTTTACTGTTTCTGTTGTTTCTAAACAGTTCATAGAAATTTGTTTTTATAGTATAAAATTAGAACAAAATTCATTAATAATACAAAGTTATTTAGAATTATTTTAAAAAAAAATAAGCAAT
>JBKGZD010000136.1:0-7082 GCA_046545795.1 Bacteroidales bacterium
ATGGAGCAAAAATTATTGAAATAAATCCGAATGAATCATATTTTACAAATTCTATTACAGATGTTTTTCTCCGGGGAAAAGCAACAGAAATATTGACTGAATTGGTTGAACAAATAAAAATTACATTGCAATGATTGAATTTCAGTTAAAAGAAAATTCCGAATACATTGAACTTATCAAATTGCTGAAGGTATTGAATTTAGTTGGAAGTGGGGCAGAAGCGAAAAAAGCTGTAGAGGAAGGAAGGGTAAAATTAAACGGCGAAATTGAAAACCGGAAAAGAGCAAAAGTAAGAGATGATAGCGTTGTAGAGTTTGATAACCAGAAAATTAAGGTACTGAAATAGTTGTTTCTTAATTGTTCGTTTCTTTCAGGATACTTTCAATAAATTGCATCATGTCTTGAAAATGAGAACCTTTCCAATAAATTTTATTACACTCCTTGCATTGGAAAAATTCTGTGTAGTATTTTTTTGTTCCTTCCATCAGGCCGGACTGGATATCCTTTTTCCGGATGGAGGTTATCTTGCCATTACAATCCATGCACCTGGAAAATATATTTAAGTTTTCAGACAAGTCAAAACGTTTAATGACTTCCCTGAGTTGTTCTTTTGGCTCGTCAGAGCGGATATAGTATCCATGAGTGACTTTATTGTTTTTTAGAATTCCTTTATCTCTCGTAAGAATGATCCTGTTTTCCTTGCTTGCAATGTCTATGATTTTATCGTCCTCATAGTCATTGGAGTATAAGGTGTCAAACCCCAGGAGCCTCAGATAACGTGCTAATTTTCCCAGGTGTACGTCCAGGATGAATTTAGTAATTCTCAAGGGGCTGTTATTGAGTTTTGTAACCTTGCTGATATCAAGTGTTTCGAATTTTGGGTATACTGCAATCCTGTCATTATTTTTTATTTGATAGTCGAAATTTACAGGTATACCATTGGCAATAATGAGGTCGACTTCTGTATGAGGGATTCCGAAAGATTCTATTGCATCTTTTACTTTTGGATGACCGAAGAAATCGTATTGCCTGTCTTTCTTTCCATCATTACCAGGTATAAAATCATTTAATTCTTCGTAGAAACGAAATGTAGATGACTTGGGAGGCATTTCTTTAAATTAAACTATTATTTTTGATTTATTAATATGTTGTACAGAAAATAATCGACACAAGAATTGTTTAAGCTTATATAATTTAAAGCTTAATTTTGTCTTTGAGCGCTTGATTTCATGATTGTTATTAATTTAAGGGATAAATGCAGTTTAGAATGGAAAAGAGTTTCCCTAAGTTTAGGATTTGCAAAGATATAATGTAATTCCTAAACAACAACTTTTTATGTTAAAAAACAACAATTTTCTTTTTAATTTTTGATAATTATCATTGGTCTAATTTGATGAATATAGGTACTTTTGCATATAAAAACAAAACGAATATGAAACCAACCCACATTGAACACATTGGTATTGCTGTAAAAAACCTGGAAGAATCAATTAAATTTTACGAAGAAGTTTTTGGTTTACAATGTTACAACATTGAAGAAGTATCAGAACAAAAAGTTCGTACCGCTTTTTTTCAGGTAGGAGATACCAAGATAGAGTTATTAGAGTCTACTGACCCAGATGGACCGGTTGCTAAATTTATTGAGAAAAAAGGAGAGGGAATTCATCATATAGCTTACGCTGTAGAAAATCTTGGGGAAAAACTGCAACAAGCCAAAGAGAAAGGCGTAAGACTCATCGATGAAAAACCGAGGAAGGGAGCAGAAGGGCTGGATATTGCATTTTTACATCCCAAATCTACATCTGGGGTATTAACTGAATTGTGTGAAGATAAGACAAAAACCCAAATATAATTTTATATAGCTGCGATGAGTAAACAAGATAAAATAAAAAAGTTAATTGATTCAAGAGCCGAAGCCAAGTTGGGCGGAGGTGAAAAGCGAATTAAATCCCAGCATGACAAGGGAAAACTAACAGCACGTGAGCGCATAGAGATATTACTTGACGAGGGGAGTTTCGAGGAGTTTGATATGTTCGTAACTCACCGCTGTGTTAATTTCGGCATGGAGAAGAAAAAAATTCTTGGAGATGGTGTTGTTACAGGAACCGGCACGATTGATGGTCGTGTGGTATATGTTTTCTCCCAGGATTTTACAGTTTTTGGAGGTTCTCTTTCCGAAACTTTTGCACAGAAAATATGCAAGGTGATGGATATGGCCATGAAAGTGGGAGCACCGGTAATTGGAATTAATGATAGCGGAGGTGCGCGCATCCAAGAAGGCGTCACAAGCCTTGCCGGATATGCTGAAATTTTTCAGCGTAACATTATGGCTTCAGGTGTTGTACCCCAAATCAGTGCTGTTTTTGGACCATGTGCCGGGGGTGCAGTATATTCACCGGCGCTAACTGATTTTATCATGATGACGGAGGAAAGTAGTTACATGTTTGTAACAGGTCCCAAAGTTGTAAAAACAGTGACCGGAGAAGAAATAAGTACTGAGGACTTAGGCGGTGCTGAAGTACATGCCTCTAAATCCGGAGTATCACATTTCAAGGTGGAAGACGAGGAAGAAGGGTTGCTTTTAATCAGGAAACTTCTAACATACCTGCCTTCCAATAATTTGGAAGAACCTCCTGTAGTAGAATGTACTGACCCGATTGACCGGCTGGATGATGCTCTTAACGAAATCATACCGGAAAATCCTAACGAACCTTATGATGTGAAGGAAATTATTTTTAGCATGGCCGATTATAATGAATTCCTTGAAATACACAGAAATTATGCTAAAAATATAGTAGTGGGATTTGCAAGGTTTAATGGAATGCCGGTTGGAATTGTGGCAAATCAGCCTAACTTCCTGGCTGGCGTACTGGATATAGATGCCTCAAGAAAAGCTGCACGTTTTGTGAGATTCTGCGATGCTTTTAATGTACCGCTTGTTACATTGGTAGATGTCCCCGGATTTTTACCGGGAAGTAACCAGGAGTATGGAGGAATTATTCTTCATGGTGCCAAACTGATGTATGCTTATGGAGAAGCTACAGTGCCAAAAATAACCATAACACTAAGAAAATCTTATGGTGGTGCTCATGATGTAATGAGTTCGAAGCAACTGAGAGGTGATATGAATTATGCATGGCCTACTGCCGAGATAGCTGTCATGGGAGCACAGGGAGCTGTTGAAGTGTTGTATGGTAAGGAATTGGGGAAAATTGAAAATGCAGACGAACGAGAGAAATTTATCAATGAAAAAATTGATGAGTACAGGGAATATTTTGCTAATCCTTATCAAGCAGCAAGTTTAGGATACATTGATGATGTTATTGAGCCAAGAAATTCAAGATTTAGAATTATTAGGGCACTACAGACCTTGTCTACAAAGAAAGATAGAAATCCGGCGAAGAAACACAATAATTTACCACTTTAATAAGGAGGGTTGACTATGATTTTATGGCTTAGTGATATATCATTCGACTTTACGGCAATATATGGACAAGGGGTTACAGTTGCAGTTGTTGGATACCTGGTTGTGTTTTTTGCATTAGTATTATCATATATCGTATTTTCGAATCTGCCACGGGTTATTTATTATAAAACAAGGCGTGCATATCGTAAAGAAAGGAAAAAAACTAAATTGAAACGCAAAGATTCTAAAGAGGATTTGCATATGCCGGCGGATGTAACAGCTGCTATAGCAACTGCATTATATTTACATTTTAACGAACTGCATGATCCCGAGAGCAATATTCTTACCATTGAAAAAGTCCGTAAGAGATATTCACCATGGAGTTCTAAAATATATGGACTAAGAGAGTGGCCACATAAAACATTCTAATAATTGACAAAAGATGAAAAAATTTAAATTTAAAATAAGAGGCAATACCTACGACGTAGAAATTCAGGAGTTTGAGGATAATTTGGCTAAAATAGAAGTGAATGGTACTTTGTACGAAGTAGAAGTTGAACAGAAAGAAGTTGCCAAATCAAAAACTCCGAAACTGGTACGTTCTGACGTTCAGACCAAGAGAACGGATAGCAAGATTAAAAAGTCTGTAAGCAGCAGGGCTACACAGGTGAAGGCACCTTTACCAGGGAATATTTTCAAGATGCTGGTTAAAGAGGGAGATGAAGTTAAGAAAGGCGATAAGCTTATGATTATGGAAGCAATGAAAATGGAAAATAATGTGCTGGCCGAAAAAGACGGGAAAGTTGCTTCTATAAAAGTAAAGGAAGGAGATTCAGTCCTGCAGAATGACATTCTTGCAGAAATCGAATAAAGCAATGACCTTAAAAAATTAGACAAAACATATGAACTATATGAATAAAATATTAATCACCTTTGCTTTACTTTTAGTTACTTCATTACTTACTCTGTCCTACAGCCAGGAAAGAAATGATTTTTCGCGGGAGGAAGTCGCTGAATCAATTGTAAAAGGGAAATGGTTAAATAAATCTGGTGGTTATAAAAGAACCGCAGATAGCGAAGAAACTATCGAGCGATACAAAGCCTTGCAATTTGAGACAGACGGAACCTGTTACATGGATTCCACCAAAACAAAATTTTTTGGCGAGTGGACAGTAAATGAGAATGGAGAAATTATTATTGATTTTAAGGATCCCCAACTAGGGGAAAGAAAAGGAGAATTGGTTAATGATAATATACTTACTTTTTATGGTCAAGATTATAAAAGACATTCCCGACCTGTTGCAGGATTATTAAATTTCTATGAATACACGGGTTTTGGAAATGTAACTTCCGGTCATATTATAATGCTTTTAGTAGGATTGTTTTTTATATTTCTTGCTATCAGATTTGAGTATGAACCACTGCTCCTGATTCCAATAGGCGTTGGAATAATTATTGGTAATATTCCATTTTTCCAGGCTGAAGGTTTTAACCTGCAATTAGGAATATATGAGGAAGGAAGTGTCTTGAATTATTTGTATTTTGGAGTTCGCCAGGGTATTTATCCACCTCTGATTTTCCTTGGGATTGGTGCAATGACAGATTTTAGCTCGCTTATTTCAAATCCTCGTCTCATGCTCCTCGGAGCGGCCGCTCAAGTGGGTATATTTCTCACCTTCCTGGGTGCACTTGCCCTTGGTTATACGCCTGCAGAATCAGGTGCAATAGGTATTATCGGCGGAGCTGACGGACCAACAGCAATCTTCCTTTCATCCAAACTAGCTCCACATTTAATCGGACCGATTGCCATTGCTGCCTATTCGTATATGGCCCTGGTACCAGTGATTCAGCCTCCTTTTATGTATTTACTTACGTCTAAAAGAGAACGGCGTATTGTTATGAAGTCACCACGCTCAGTTTCAAAACTTGAGAAGATTTTATTTCCTGTAATCGGGTTACTGCTAACTGCTTATATTTCACCGAGTGCATTGCCGCTCCTAGGTATGTTATTCTTTGGTAATATTTTGAAAGAATCGGGGGTAACAAGAAGATTGGCAGAGACAGCCAGTAATTCACTGATTGATATTGTTACTATTTTGTTAGGATTAACAGTTGGTGCTTCTACACAGGCAGATGTTTTCCTGACACCAAAATCTTTGATGATTTTTGGTTTGGGAGCTTTATCTTTTATGATAGCAACAATAGGAGGACTTCTCTTTGCTAAGTTTATGAATCTTTTCCTGAGCGGCGAGAATAAAATTAATCCACTGATAGGAGCTTCCGGTGTATCCGCAGTTCCTGACAGCGCAAGAGTTGTACAGCATGAAGGACTGAAAGCCAATCCTAATAATCACTTGTTAATGCATGCTATGGCGCCAAATGTTTCAGGAGTTATTGGATCAGCAGTTGCTGCCGGTATCCTAATTAGCTTCCTGATGTAATAGTAAAGTATAGTTGTATCCGGGTTCCTTAATTCCGGATTGATGTAATATTTGTTATTTTTATCGATATTCTAATGCTCCTCCGTCATTTATGGGAGGAGCATTAGAATTTTTTTATGTGTTTTTGTTGCGGGGATTTTACCTTATGTGAGAAATTTTGATTCTTTTATAACAATTTTTATATCTTTAACGTACATTTTGATAAATTGACTTATTTTATTGATAAGTAAACAGGGTATGTACACGAAAAAAATTTTAACGGGAATTGTTATGCTTTTCCTGAGTATAGAGATGGTTGGACAAGATCCCCATTTCACTCAATTTTACGCTTCCCCATTGTATTTATCTCCCTCATTTGCAGGAAGCACAAAAGGAAAAAGGATTAGTCTCAACTACAGGGATCAATGGCCT
This sequence comes from Bacteroidales bacterium, assembly GCA_046545795.1. Classification (GTDB taxonomy): domain Bacteria; phylum Bacteroidota; class Bacteroidia; order Bacteroidales; family UBA12077; genus JAGXLC01. The sequence continues at coordinate 6,259 of JBKGZD010000136.1, forward strand.
TCTTTACCTAAATCATTTGTTACTTATGCAGTTTCATATGATCATTTTATCCATTCGATCAATAGTGGGATAGGAGTGCAGGTATTGAGTGAACAGGCTGGAGCCGGAAGGTTATCAACTACAAACCTGGGATTGATGTATGCTTATCATATTCAGTTAGACAATGATTGGAGAATACTTCCCGGTATTGGATTCTATTATACGCAGCAGCAACTTCAATACCACAGGTTGGTTTTTGGCAATGAATTGATTGATGAAAATCCAACAAACACCGAACCCAAACCCCAGGAATTTATTTGGGATGTTGATGCATCCGCCTCGGCTATATTATTATCTGATAAATATTGGTTGGGGCTTACTGTGGATCATTTATTGAGGCCTAATAATTCATTATCCGGAGAAGAGGTGTATATTCCTGTTAAATATTCAGTATTCGGTGGTTCGAGGATACCTATAGGGAAAAAATATCAACGGAGATCCTTTGAAAGTATTTTCCCCGCATTTCATTTTAAAACACAGGGGAATTATAGCCAGTTAAGTCTGGGGATATACTGGAACAAACAACCTTTTATGGTAGGAGTATGGTATAGAGGAATTCCTGTTTTAAAGCCATATCCTACAAGTGATGCGGTATCTTTTTTACTGGGATATTCTATTGATAATTTTTCAGTCGGATACAGTTATGATATGACGATTTCAGAATTAGCAGGACAGTCTAGAGGAGCACATGAAATATCCCTCGTTTTTTCATTTGGTGAATATCTTACCCCACAGGAGAGATGGCACATTGATCCATGTCCGGGTTTTTAGTTCTCTCATATACA
>JBKGZD010000137.1:0-6977 GCA_046545795.1 Bacteroidales bacterium
GGAATATTTTATTTGCTTAATGTTTATGCCATTGCTAATGTACTGGCTATTATAGTGTTAATAGTGTTATTGAACGTAATCTATTTTCACCGGGCACAATATTTATTTCAGAATGTTTTCCTCACAAGATTGGAGAATGGTTATAATAAGCTGCTTTTGTTTGCTCTCCGTGGTAAGAATCCAGTGAAATTTTTCCTGGCAACAATTGTTGCTTTAATCTTGGTAATGATATTTGTTGCTGTGAGAAGTCCGGATGTCTTGTTTTTCCCGGATAATGAGCCGGATTATATCAATGTAAGAGCTGAATTACCTGTGGGAACAGATATTCACGCAACAGATTCTGTAATGAATAAAATTGAAGGAGATATTATCAATTTTCTTGAACCCCATGAGAAAATTGTTGAATCTGTTCTTACAACAGTTGGAAGCGGAGCTGGTGAGGGAATAACATCTGACGCAACGCCTAATATGGGTTTGACAACCATTTCATTTGTTGATTATGAAGACCGCGTAAATCAGAATACCTCCGAAATTATGACGGATTTAACCGACCGACTCATCGGAGAGTATCCGGGTGTTTCGTTTTCTATAGAAAAAAATGAGATGGGACCACCGGCTGGTGAACCTATAAATCTTGAAATAAGCGGTGAAGACTTTGATGAATTGATTGAACTGACAGATTCTGTAAAAAATTATATTGAAGCTGCCAGAATTCCCGGAATTGAAGGTTTGAAAATGGACATGGATGTGGGTAAGCCGGAGGTAATTGTTGATATTGACAGGGAAAGCGCCCGGAGATTTGGTTTATCAACCGGCCAAATTGCAGAGAAAATACGTACAGCATTATTCGGAAAAGAGATTTCTGATTTTAAAGTAGGGGAAGATGATTATCCTATTCAATTAAGAATGAACGAGCCACATCGTTTTGATCTGCCTGCTTTGATGAATCAGAAAATATCTGTCCCCAGAAATGGAGAAATGGCAGATGTACCTATTTCTGCTGTGGCTGATGTTGAATACAGTACTACATACGGCGCTGTTAAAAGGAAAGATATGGACAGGGTCATTACTTTATATTCGAATGTGCTGGAAGGCTATAATGCAACTGAAATAAACAATCAGTTAAAGATACTGCTTGAAAATTATGATATGCCAGAAGGATATGATTATGAATTTACCGGAGAGCAGGAAGAGCAAAGAGAATCGATGGATTTTCTTTTCAAAGCCCTGATTATTGCTGCAGTGTTGATATTAATAATTCTTGTAACTCAGTTTAATTCACTTGTGAAACCTTTAATTATTATTTCAAGTGTTGTCTTCAGTACAATAGGAGTGTTTTTAGGAATAGGAATTTTTAATATGGATATTGTGGTGGTTATGACAGGTATAGGAATTGTGTCCCTTGCTGGCATTGTGGTGAATAATGCTATTGTGTTGGTTGATTATATTGAACTTCTGAAAGCACGGAAGAGAAAAGAATTAGGACTTGAACCAGGAGCATATCTGCCATTGAAAGAAGCTACAGAATGTGTTGTGAATGGCGGAAGGACAAGATTGAGACCTGTACTCTTAACGGCTATTACTACAATTTTAGGATTATTGCCCCTGGCAATTGGACTAAACATTGATTTTGGCGGTCTGCTCAGTGAGTTTAAACCTAATTTGTATTTTGGAGGTAATATGACCAACTTCTGGGGGCCAATTTCATGGACGGTAATTTTCGGTCTGGCTTTTTCTACCTTCCTTACCCTGGTCATTGTACCGGTTATGTACAGGATAACAATTATTATCCAGAAAAAAATCAGCGGATTATTAAATAATGACACTGTTCATAAATAGCATATATTTTGCTGAGTAGATTGGAAGTCTTGTCCGGGAATCCGTTTTCGGGCAAGACTTTTTTTATTACCATCAATCTTTTCTTTTGTTATGAGCAAAGTAATATTTAAGTTATATTGACCGTATGTAATTTGGAAAAATATTGAATAACTTTGCAGTTAAATAATTTTATTATGGGATTAAAGTTTTTTCACATACCAAGGGCAAGAGAATATGGGTACAAGCCTATATTTTACGATGAGCGAAAAGAGGAACTTGAGAGACGCAAAAGAGCTATAGACCAGGAACTGGCAATGGAAGAAAGAATGGGGAAAGAAGCTTACATTGCGAATATTAAAGGTCAGATGAGAGGGCACATGAGAATGGCCCGAAAAGAAAGAAAGAAATACAATATTCGTGTGGCTGTAATTCTGGCAATTCTTTTTTTCCTGGCATATTTACTACTCAGCTAATAAATAGAGTGATATGGCAGATATTGTTCAGGTTCTCCCGGATTCAGTGGCTAATCAGATTGCGGCAGGAGAAGTTATACAGCGTCCTGCCTCGGTGGTAAAAGAAATGGTGGAAAATGCAGTAGATGCAAATGCTACCGGGATAAAAGTCATTCTGAAAGATGCTGGCAAAACTTCCATTCAAATTGTTGATAATGGCACGGGAATGAGTGATACTGACGCCCGCCTGGCGTTTGAAAGACATTCTACTTCAAAAATTAAAAATGCAGATGATTTATTTGCCATCAAAACGATGGGTTTTCGTGGCGAAGCCCTGGCCTCAATTGCTGCAATTGCCCATGTCGAATTGAAAAGCAGGACAAAGGACGATGAAATTGGAACATACATTCGTATAGAAGGGAGTAAAGTTATTAGCCAGGAACCCGTTCAATGCGCGGTAGGGAGTAATTTTACAGTGAAAAATCTTTTTTTTAATGTTCCTGCACGAAGAAAATTTCTGAAAAAAGATACTACCGAAATCAATCATATTATAAAAGAATTTCAGAGGATTGCACTGGCATACCCTCACATTAGTCTATCCCTGTATCACAACGATAATACCCTTTTTCATTTACCACAAGAAAACTATGGGAAGCGTATCCTTTCCATCTTTGGATCTAATATGAAGGATAATCTTATACCTGTTGAAACCAAAACGAATATTGTAAATGTATACGGGTATATAGGGTTACCCCAAAAAGCAAAAAAAAGATATGGCGAGCAGTTCTTTTTTGTCAATCACAGGTTTATGCGAAGTCCTTATTTGCATAAGGCAATTATGGAATGCTATGATAATTTGATACGTCCTGGAAGTGTTCCTGTTTATTTCATATACCTGGAATTGCCACCAGACTCTATTGATGTTAATATTCATCCCACTAAAACTGAAGTTAAATTTGAAGATCAGCAGGCAATATGGCAGGTTTTACATGCCTCTGTCAGGGAGGCTCTTGGAAAGCACAATATTGCACCTTCAATCGATTTCGATCAGGAAGGCAATATAGGAATACCAGCTCCGTCAAAAAACAGGGAGGTAAAGCCACCACAAATACAAGTTGACCCCACTTTTAACCCTTTTGAAAGACACAAAGCAAAGTCTGGCGGCTCATCACATATTCGCAGGCAGCAGAAAGATGATTTACTGAATTGGGAAGAACTATATGAATCTTTCGATCAACAAGACAAACAGGCAACACTTAAGTTTGAATCTGCAGCGGGGCAACATGAAGGGAGAGAACAATCCGAACCTTTCAATGGGGAGGAAACTCGTTTTTTTCAGTTTAAACAGAAATATATTTTAACGCCTGTCAAATCCGGGTTAATGCTGATCCATCAGAAGCGTTGTCATGTCAGGATATTGTATGAATATTATTTGAAAAACCGGAAAAAGGGAAACAGTATTGTCCAGAAACGGCTCTATCCTGAAAGAGTTGAACTAAATCCATCAGAATTTGCGGTTTTTCAATCTATTAAGGAAGATGTTCAAAAAATCGGTTTTCAATTAGAACTAAAAGACAATCGATTTGTTGAAATACATGGTGTGCCAGCAGAAACAGGTTTTGCTGATATCAGGGCTCTGATTGAGGAGTTTCTGGGGAAATATGAGTATTTGAAAAATTCCCAAACAGATCATCATGAAACCATAGCTTTGAGTTTGGCAAAAGCTTCAGCAATATCAGAAGGGAAGGTGTTAGCTTATGAAGAAATGCAGGAATTGGTTGATAAATTGTTTGCATGTTCAACACCAAATTATACACCGGATGGACAAAAAATAATATCTTTGATTAGCATGGATGAAATAGAAAAATTATTTTAAAAGAAATAATAAGAAATGACAAATTACAGAACAAGTAGTTTTATGGGAACCCCACCAGTTGTTAAGAATTTAATTATTATCAATGTTTTAATGCTATTAGCCGGTTTTACAGCAGAACATGTTTTTCATATCCGGTTAAATTATATTTTGGGGATGTATTATCCTGGTTCAGAACAGTTTGAGCCATACCAGCTTATTACACACATTTTTATGCACGGTGGGTTAGCACACCTGTTTTTTAATATGTTCGCCCTGTGGATGTTTGGACGGGTTCTGGAAAATGTATGGGGACATAAGCGGTTTTTTATTTATTTTTTTGTGACAGCTTTAGGTGCAGCTTTTTTGCACATGCTTGTGAATCATATTCAAATCCAGTCTTTATTAGCTCAGATGGACCCTGAAAAGGTATCTACCGTGATGACTGAAGGTTTTGATACAATAAGGCAAGGGAAAAATTTTTCCGATCCACAGATGGGGCGTTTGAATCTTATGATGAACATTCCAACTGTAGGTGCTTCAGGAGCTGTTTTTGGTGTCTTATTAGCGTTTGGAATGTTGTTTCCTAATACACAATTGCTATTAATTTTCCCCCCAATTCCTATAAAAGCAAAGTATTTTGTAATTTTTTACGGGGTTCTTGAATTATGGCTTGGTATTACCCAACCAGGCAGTAATGTTGCGCACTTTGCCCACCTGGGTGGAATGATCTTTGGATTTATCTTACTTAAATTATGGAATATGAACAAAAATAGCTTTTATTGATTCTGTTAAATTAAACTGTAAAGTGACTTATGGCTGATATTGGAAGGCAGATAAAAGATACTTTTAAAAGAGGGAATGCCCTTATAAAACTTATTTATATCAACCTGGCTGTTTTTATTTTTATAAAACTAATTCAGGTTTTTGCCTTTTTATTTGGTTTCAGTGGTATTGCTTCACAACTCATCCCCTGGCTTGCTGTTCCTGCTGATGTTAGTGTGCTTTTGACCAGGCCATGGACGATCTTCACCTATATGTTCCTACATGAGCAATTTTTTCATATCCTCCTAAATCTTTTATGGCTGTATATTTTTGGGCGGATATTTTTAATGTATCTGAACCAAAAGAGAATTTTGAGTTTATACTTGACAGGCGGAATTTCCGGAGCACTTTTGTATATCATCGCTTTTAATCTTTTCCCAGCCTTTTCAGATATGGTCCCCATGGCAGTTGCACTCGGAGCCTCAGCATCTGTAATGGCTATTGTAATTGCTACCGCTGTTTTGGTTCCTGACTTTACAATTTATTTATTATTTCTGGGCCCGGTAAAACTAAAATATATTGCTATTGTATCTATCGTAATTGATGTTTTAAGTATTGCGGGTTCCAATGCTGGTGGGCATATTGCGCATTTGGGCGGTGCTCTCTTTGGGTATTTGTATATTGCTCAATATAAGAAGGGTAAGAATCTAACTTATGGATTTGACCGATTCATGGATAGCATCTTTTCTTTGTTTAAGCCGAAACCTAAGATAAGGGTTACCTACAAAAAGCCTAAGACAGATATTGAGTACAACAAGGAAAAAGTAAAAAAGCAGGAAAAGATTAATCAAATCCTCGAAAAGATTTCTAAAAACGGTTATGATAGTCTGACAAAAGAGGAAAAAGAATTCCTTTTTAGAGCAAAAGACGAGAATTAGCTTTGTTTTTTTGTTGATAATTAAATTCTTATCATTCTTTGAAAAAACTTGTCCATACAATACTGTTATACCTGAATTATGCATTGGCTGTTTTTTTATTATTAGCCGATGTTTCTGTTTACATATCTCCTGCAAAAATTTGGTTAGCTGCTTTCTTTGGTTTGGCATTTCCCTACCTGGTGGTATTGAATTTTCTTTTTTTTATTTACTGGATTGCAAGAAAGAACAGAGCATTCATGGTTTCTTTGATTGTATTGGTGCTTAGCATTAATAATATTTCTCATACATACCAGCCACCTAAAAGTAAGACTGATGAATTAAAGAGAAAAGTGCAGGTACATTCATCTAAATCACTGAAAGTACTATCCTATAATGTGCAGGTTTTTAATTTATTCGGGAATAATACTTTTGGAGAACATCAGGAAAAAATTTTTGATTATATATCTGGGCAGGAGCCAGACGTTATTTGTTTCCAGGAATTCTATGTCAATGAAACGAAAAGTGCCGGTATAGAAAAGATAAGCAACTATCTGAAAGATTATCCACACAAGCATATAGTGTGGGTGAAGAGTGGAGAATATTCAAACTATGGAATTGCAATTTATAGTAAGCACCAATTAATAAATAAACAATACGTAGATTTCCCAAATTCGGATAATATCAGTATTTTTTGTGATGTGACAATGAATTCCGATACGGTTAGGATATTTAATAATCATCTGCAATCAATAAATTTTGATAATGAGAGTTATCGTTTTATTTCCAATCAAAGGAGTTATACAAGAAGTGAGAAACTTAAAGAGATTCAAAATATATCGCTTCAGCTCAGGGATGCATTTATAAAACGAGGAATTCAGGCAGAGTTTATTGCAGATGAAATTCAAGCATCTCAATATCCTGTTATTATATGTGGCGATTTTAATGATACTCCTGTTTCATATTCTTATTACAGGCTCAGAGGAAATCATAAAGATGCTTTTCTGGAAGCTGGAAGTGGCTTTGGAAGCACTTACAAGGGTAAATTCCCTTCTTACAGGATAGATTTTATTTTACATAGTCAATCTTTAGAAACGTTATCTTTTAGAACAGATAAAATAAAACTATCAGACCATTATCCAATAATGGCTGAAATTATGTACCAAAACTGATTTA
>JBKGZD010000138.1:0-6966 GCA_046545795.1 Bacteroidales bacterium
TTCATCCGGCTTGATGAAAAGTGCTTCAGTGTATAGCTCTTTGGCCTGGTTATAAGCATCCGAGTCGAACCGTCGATCGGCTTGCTCAACAAGATTGGTATAGTTTTCCCGCTTTTTCTGCTGCTCTTCTAAAATACTATTAATACTATCTATCCTGTTTTCAAGATGTTTCTTTCCGGGTTTTATCTCCAGGGCATTCTTATATTTATCCAGCGCACCCTTGTATTCCTCAGATGAAAAGGCTTGATCAGCCTGGCGGATTAGCCTGTTATATTCTTCTTCATTGGCTTTGCGTTCAGCCAGAATATTTTCAATCTTTTCAATTTGTTCTTTAGGATAAGATTCCGAAGGTTTTAACTCCAGCGCTTCCATATAACCGGCTTTGGCGCTGCTATAGCTCTCATCACTGAATTTCCTGTCGGCTTCTTCAATTAAGGCATTATAATTTTCATTTAATTCCTGCTGCTCAGCTTGCTCTGCTAAAAGATCTTCTATTTTATTGATTTGCTCTTTTGGATAGGACTTTTCAGAAAAAATCCCCAAAGCATCCTGATAATTTTGCCTTGCTAACCTGTATTCCTTGCCTTCAAAATTCTTATCTCCTTTTCTTACCAACTCCTCATACTTTTCCTGCATTTCTTCCTGTTCTTTTCTCTCTGCTCTGACTTTTTTAAGTATATCGTCTATTTTACGTATTTGCTCACGTGGATATTCTCTTTTTCTGTCATAACTGATTGCCTCATAATAAATCTCCTTTGCCTCTTCATACTCTTCGCTATTGAATAATTTATCAGCTCTGGCAACAGCTTCTTCGTATAATGTTTGACGTTCCTCATATTCTTCCAGCAATTTACGAGCTTCTTTTATTTGTTTCTTTGGATACCTGTCACCTGGTCTTTGATCCAACGCTTCCTGGTAATAATCAATGGCTTGTTCATAGTTTTCATCGTCAAAATTATCATCTCCTTTTTTTATGAGATCTCTGTATGCCTCTTCTTTCAATTTTTCCAGCTGATCCATTATCCGGTCAATTTTAGTCATCATCTTTTCCGTATATCTTCGATCGTAATCAAATCCCCCTTCTCTTTCAAAAAAGACTATTTTTGTAACCGGATTTTCGAGTGCTGAAACATCCAGCCCGGGATACATTTTAAAAAGTGTTATAGGAAATTCCACGGTCCACGTACCGCCTTCCCCTTCTGGAACACCAGCGTCTACAAATATCTTTTTGGATACATAATCTTCTTTTGAAAACTCAATTGTATACTCATTATTTACCTCCATTTCAAGGTCAAATATACCTTCCCTGTCCGTCTTAATGTTCTTAACCTCTTCCCCTCCTGATTTCATCGAAACTTCTACTCCTCTTAGAGGCTCGTAGTCATCTGTATATTCTTCCACAAGCCCTTTAAGCTCAAGTACTCCATTTTCCTGTGCTAAACAATAGCTGCCTGAGAGAGAAAAAATAAAAATAAGTGGTACAATCAAAAAACTGTATGAAAATTTCATGTGCTGGAATGTTTTTAATTTAATCAATTAAACCTTTTGTGAATTTATGTCCCGAAAATCATCTACATCAAATTTCTTATTAAAAATATAAATCCCTTGTTATGCCTACGTAATGCAAATAGAAAAGTTTAAAAAAAAATATTTCCGCCCTGACAAATTAGGTTAGAAAAGAAAAATACATCAATAGTACTTTATAAATCCTAAAGTACATTATATTTGTATAATATTCCAATTCGTGATCAAATTTACAATAATACAAACTAAAAAATTAAAACGAACATATGAAACGTCCATGATTAGCTTCATATGAACCTTTGAAAAATTAAAAACTAACCATATGAAAAAGCGCATATTAGTAACCGGGGGGTCAGGTTTCATAGGTTCCCATCTATGTGAAAAGTTATTGGAAAAGGGTAATGAAGTTATTTGCCTGGACAATTACTTTACCGGCTCTAAACAAAATATACTACACTTGTTAGATAATCCATATTTTGAACTCGTCAGGCATGACATCACTCAATCCTATTTTGCGGAGGTAGATGAAATTTATAATTTAGCATGTCCCGCCAGCCCTATTCATTATCAGTACAATCCTATAAAAACAATTAAAACATCGGTGATGGGAGCCATTAACATGTTAGGACTTGCCAAACGTGTTAAAGCAAAAATTTTACAAGCTTCCACAAGTGAAGTATACGGAGATCCGACTATTCACCCCCAAACAGAAGATTACTGGGGAAATGTTAACCCAATAGGCCAAAGATCATGCTACGACGAAGGCAAAAGATGTGCTGAGTCACTATTTATTAATTATAATCAGCAAAACAAAGTAAATATTAGAATTGCCAGGATTTTTAATACATATGGCCCACGCATGAGTTTGAATGACGGAAGAGTAATTTCAAATTTTATTGTTCAGGCTTTAAAGGGAGAATCAATTACAATATTTGGCAAAGGAACACAAACAAGAAGTTTTCAGTATGTGGATGACTTGGTGGATGCTTTAATTAAACTTATGAACACTGATGATTCAAACACCCAACCCATAAACATTGGGAATCCGGGAGAATACACAATTTTACAATTGGCGGAAAAAATTATTCAAATGACGAATTCAACATCTAAACTTTCATTTCATCCCCTTCCGGAAAATGATCCTATTCAGAGACAGCCTGATATATCAAAAGCTGAAAATATTCTTGGGTGGAAGCCCACAATTAACTTAGAAGATGGGTTGAGCAAAACAATTGAATATTTCAAAAATGAAATAAAAGAAAATTAATAACACAAAAAAAATATTGCTATGAAAGGAATTATCTTAGCTGGTGGCTCAGGTTCAAGACTTTACCCTATAACCCAAAGTATTTCAAAGCAGATTATCCCGATTTACGATAAACCGATGATATACTATCCACTCTCCGTGCTTATGCTTGCTGGTATAAGGGACATTCTTATCATTTCAACCCCGGAAGATATCCATTTGTACAGCAACCTGTTGGGAGATGGGGCTCATATTGGCTTAAACCTGAGTTATGAAGTTCAGCCTTCGCCGGATGGGTTGGCCCAGGCATTTATAATCGGTGAAAAATTTATTGGAGATGACAATGTATGTATGATTTTAGGAGATAATGTTTTTTATGGGTATGGATTCAGCCAGACACTTTTAAAAGCGGCACAAATGGAAGATGGCGCAATTGTTTTCGGATATTATGTGAGTGATCCACAACGCTATGGAGTCGTTGATTTTGACAAGTCAGGCAAAGTAAAAACCATAGAGGAAAAACCCAAACATCCTAAATCGAATTATGCGGTCACGGGCCTTTACTTTTACAGCAATGATGTGGTTGAAAAAGCAAATTCGTTAAAACCTTCTGCTCGTGGTGAGCTGGAAATTACAGACCTTAACAGTTTGTACCTCCAGGAAGGCAGACTTAATGTTGAATTATTAGGACGTGGAATGGCATGGCTGGATACAGGAACACATGACAGCCTGCTGCAAGCCTCTAATTTTATTGCAACTATAGAAAGAAGACAAGGACTGAAAGTAGCTTGCCTTGAGGAAATTGCTTATCATAAGGGTTATATCTCAAGAGAAGATTTGCTGAAATTAGGCAAAGGACTTGAAAATAATCAGTATGGACAATATTTAATACGCTTAGCTGAAGAAAACCAATCATAAACGATGATTATATGGAAATTATTGAAACTAAAATACCCGATTTAATAAAGATACAGCCCAAAATCTTCGAAGATAACAGAGGATATTTCTTTGAAAGTTATAACCAGAAAAAATTCGAGGGGAATCACCTCAAATATGTATTTGTACAGGATAATGAATCCCTTTCATCATATGGAACTATTCGTGGATTACATTATCAGATAGCCCCCCATGCTCAGGCAAAGCTTGTAAGGGTTATTTCAGGGAAAATTCTAGATGTAGCGGTTGATATCAGGCAAAATTCACCAACTTTCGGGCAATGGGAAAGCACAATCCTCTCAGAAGAGAATAAAACACAATTACTTATTCCTAAAGGGTTTGCTCATGGATTTTCAGTATTAAGCGATACTGCAATCGTATTTTACAAATGCGATGATTTTTACCAACCCGACTATGAAAGAGGAATTAATTTCAGAGACGAAAAATTAAATATAGACTGGCAAATTAATCCCGACACTGCTATAGTATCTCCGAAAGATAAAGTTTTACCCGATTTTAAAGATGCGGAGATGAATTTCTCAAGACAATAATACTAAAGCTAAGACTCAATTAAATTTTGTAACTAACCGATAAATATTAATTCCATGAACATTCTTATAACAGGTGCTTCAGGACAATTAGGAAACGAAATAAGATTAGAAACCCAGGAAAATAATAGGAAAAATAAATATTTTTTTACCGGTAAATCAGATATTGACATAACAAACAAAAGAGAAATTGAGGAATTTGTTAAAACAAATAACATTGAAATAATTGTAAATTGTGCAGCTTATACCAATGTCGATATGGCTGAAGATGATACTGAAAGTGCGTACCTTCTGAATGACACTGCCGTAAAATACCTGGCAGATATAACAAAAAAACACAACATATTCCTGATTCATATATCTACAGACTACGTTTTTAACGGAAAAAATTATATCCCATATAAGGAACAAGACACCCCTAATCCTGAAGGCATTTATGGAAAAAGCAAACTTGCAGGAGAAAAACATATCCTCCACAGTCAAACAGGTATGATTATACGCACTTCATGGCTTTATTCGTCTTTTGGGAAAAATTTTGTCAAGACAATATCTAAACTGGCCAATGAAAGAAGTGAATTGAAAGTGGTGTATGACCAGGTTGGCAGCCCAACATACGCACGCGATCTGTCCAAATGTATTTTAAAAATTATCGATGAAGATTTTCAAAATCATGCTGGAGAAATATATCATTTCGCTAATGAAGGCGTTTGTAGCTGGTATGATCTGGCCAAAGAAATTAGCAATCAGCTCGAATTAGATTGCAAAATTTATCCTGTTGAAAGCAAAGACTTCCCCACGAAAGCCAAAAGACCACCCTATTCTGTATTTAATAAGGAAAAAATCAAAACCCATTTTAACTTTGAAATTCAGTATTGGAAAGATAGTTTAAAAGAAATGCTCCACTCTTTACGTTAATCAAGCAAAGTTTGAATAGTTCTGTTATTTTTTCTTAAATTTAAACAATTTGAAGCAACATAATGTATATTCTAAAATAAAGATAGAAAGTTATGGAAAATATAGATGTCTTAACACAGGTAAAAGAAAAAGCACAAACCTGGTTGTCTGAAAATTATGACGAAGAAACAAGAAAAGAGGTCAAACACTTGCTTGAAAACGATCAGGAAAGATTAATAGACGCTTTTTACAAAGACCTTGAATTTGGAACAGGTGGACTGCGCGGTATTATGGGTGCAGGAACAAACAGAATGAATATTTACACAGTAGGGTCTGCCACACAAGGACTTAGCAATTATCTGCTAAAAAAATTTGAAGACAAAAAGCAAATAAAAGTAGCTATTGCCCATGATTCAAGAAATAACAGCCGTCTCTTTGCTGAAAAAACAGCCCAGGTATTTACAGCAAATGGTATTAAAGTTTACCTGTTTGAAAAACTAAGACCTACTCCAGAACTTTCATTTGCCATAAGAGAATTGAATTGCCAGGCAGGAGTTGTTATAACAGCTTCCCACAACCCGAAAGAATATAATGGATACAAAGTATATTGGGAAGATGGGGGACAAATTATAACACCCCACGACAAAAATATTATTCATGAAGTTCAGAAAATTAAAAATATCGCTGAAGTCAACTTCAACGGAGATAAATCCCTCATTGAAGATTTGGGAGAAGAAATGGATAATGCATACCTGGAACGTATAAAATCGCTCTCTCTCAATCCTTCAGTAATAAAAAAACACAAAGATCTCAAAATTGTATACACACCATTACACGGAACAGGAGTCGACCTTGTCCCTAAAATACTGAAGAAATTTGGGTTCGAAAATGTTATCCATGTCCCTGAACAAGACGAGGTTAACGGAAATTTTCCTACTGTGAAATACCCAAATCCAGAAGACAATAATGCGCTCGAAAAAGCCATACAAAAAGCGGAAGAACAAAATGCGGACCTCGTAATGGCTACCGACCCGGATGGCGACAGGGTAGGAATCGCAGTACGTAACAACGAAGGAAAAATTGAAATACTAAACGGAAACCAGGCTGCGTCTTTATTAATCCATTATCTGCTTTCCCAGTGGAAAGAAAAAGGAAAGCTTACCGGGAACGAATATATAGTGAAAACCATTGTTACGACTGATTTACTTGAAAACATAGCAGAAGACTTTAATGTAGAAACATACAACACATTAACAGGTTTTAAATACATTGCAGCAAAGATAAAAGAACTGGAAGGCAAAACATTCATCGGAGGTGGTGAAGAAAGTTACGGATATCTTGTTGGGGATTTCATAAGGGATAAAGATGCTATCATCTCCTGTGCCTTCTTTGCAGAAATAACAGCATATGCAAAAGAAAAAGGGAAATCACTCTTTGACCAGCTAATTGAAATATATCAGAAATATGGATTTTTTAAAGAACGTTTAATTTCTATCACTAAGAAAGGAAAAGAGGGTGAAGAAGAGATTAAAAAAATGATGGAGAATTTCAGGAATAATCCTCCAGACTCAATTAATGGCAAAGACGTAATGCTAATTCACGATTTTCTTAAACAGAAGACAATGGACCAAATAAGCCATCTGAGGTATAATATTGAATTGCCTAAATCAAATGTTTTACAATTCATCCTGGAAGATGGTTCCAAAATATCACTCAGACCTTCAGGAACTGAACCAAAAATTAAATTTTATTTCAGTGTTAATACAACGCTAAACAAGAAAGAAGAATTTGAAAAAGCTGAAAAGGAGCTTGACAATA
>JBKGZD010000139.1:0-6908 GCA_046545795.1 Bacteroidales bacterium
AAAAAAGTACAATTTAGCTATAAACGAAAACCGTTGATTTTTCTACGCTGTTAATACTCTATCAATCAACACAATAATAGGTTTATGTATATGGGAGAAATTCCTTCTTCCTTTGTGGTTTTTATTCTAAAATTAATAGTGAAATTAATGACAGAAACTTTTATGCTTTCTGATGAATTTGTGTACAAGTTAAAAAAACTCTAACAATTGATAACTTTGCAATAGACTTTCGGCAGGAGAATGAAATTACTTTAAAACAGCCTCAAAGATTCTCCCCTGCTTTGCATTTCCTGTTTTATATAATTCCATACATATCGGATCACTACGATGAGAATACTAAGAAAAAAACCTGCAAAAGCTCCTACTACAACTATTAATTTACGCTTTGGTTTAGACCTTTGTTCAGGTTTAACAGCATCATCAAGGACATTAATGACCGGAGTTTCTTTAACAAGCTCTACTTCGGTCATTTCTTTTTCACTTTCTAATGAGACATATACTTCCTGTTTGATGGTAACCTGACGCTCCAGTCTCCCCAGTTCCATTTGCAACCGAGGAGATTCCCTAAGACTACGATTACTTTCTCTAAATTCTTTCAGTTTTTCTTCAGCATTTTCCAATTCTTCTTTAACCGTACTCACTCTTTGATCTAAATATTTCATATTTTCCTGTGTAGAAGTCTTCCTATCTTCTTGAATATAGTCCTCGATAATTTTTGTAATAAAATTAGCTATATCAGCTGAAAGTTTTGGTTCAGCCGTCTGGACAGTAATTGTAATCAAACCTGTTTCTTCACTCGTCTCGGTTGAAATTTTATTCTTTAATTTTCCCAGTGCACTAAAAAAAGACTTTTCCTCTGTTTCCTTATCTATTTCCCAATATTCTATTAAATTCACAGGTTTATCAAATTCTTCTGTGTTCCATTCATTATATATAATTCTTTCATTAATATTCCTACTATCTAAAAGATCTTCAATACTAAATTGTGACTCATCCCCTAAACTGCCACCTATCCCAAATTGGGAGGCAAGTCCTTGCATCCTTTCAACACTTTGTCCTTCAGGCATTTCTTTGTATAATGTTACGGAAGCTTCATATTGAGGCTCAACCACTAAAGCATATATTACAGAAATAATTATAACAGAAAAAGTAAATAAAAAAATAAACCTGCGAAACTTCCATATTTTCAGAAACACTTCTAAGAGATCAATTTCATCTTTTGCGGAATTTTCTATATTATTCTGACTTCTTTTCGTCTCCATTTTTTATTTCTCTGTACTTTATCGGTTTAAAATATATATAACAGTTGCTACACTTGTTGCAATTGATGCCCAATTGGTTAATAATTCGGTAATATCGACAGGCTCACGTTCTGGTTTTTCTGGGATAAATATCTCTGATCCTTCCTTAATTGCCGGTGCCCATAATATATTTTTCTTCTTTGCATTTCCTCCTGGGTAATAGACAACGGTCTTTCCTTTGGCAGCATCAAAGGTATATCCCCCTGCAGCTTCAATATAGTCATCTAAATCCCATTTGCTATCATACTGCACTAACCCAGGTTGTCTAACATCACCAGAAACCTTTACAGTACCCGGGTGTTCAGGTATATATATGCTATCATCTTCCTGAAGTAATATACCCTGTGCATCTTTATCCAAAATTTCTCTAAAATTCCCTACTATTCTTAAAGAATCATCTCTGTAAAATCTCAATCCTGGCATAAAAGCGTCATCCGTTAATCCTCCAGCTCGATCAATTATGTCATAAAAAGTTTCCTTTTTATCTAATATTGGATATTTCCCTGGAAATTTGACTGCCCCTTTAATTGTAATAATCTGATGAGGTTCAAATTCTGGATCCTTGCGAACAATTATAATATCATAATCTTCTAATTTAAATTCATTTGATTTATCAAATGAATTTAACATTTCAGGTGATACATCAACGTCACGAAATTTTACAAAGTCATCCTCATCTCCACTATCTCTAAGTCTATACACTTCAACATTATATTTATAGGCTTTTTTTGTAAACCCTCCTGCCTGAAGTATCAAATCTTTAACAGTCATATTATCTTGTAATTCATACCTTCCGGTATCTTTTACCTCACCATATATTGTTACATCTTTATGTTCATGAATCACATCTGAACCATAAACAATAATGCTGTCCCGGCTTCTGAGTTGCATATTATGCTCATCATCTCCTTCCATAAGTTTATTCAAAGGAATTGGAATTATACTCTTATCCAAATAATTTTTTTTATATCTGATTAAATCAGCTCTAATTTTATATGTTTCTCCCCAATATACCGAATCTTTTAGTCCTCCAGCCTTAAGTAATAAATCCTTTATCTTCATATCTTCAGTCAAAACATATCTGCCAGGTTTGTATACATGTCCGCTTATATTGACATAATTTACTCCTCCAGGGACAGTATCTTTCGCATGTTTACCTGTTAATGAAGGAACAGTAACGATATCTTTATCTTTTAGCTCTATATCATTCACCTTGAATTTTCCTTCATCAAATTTTCCAAATTCTTCAGCATATGCCTTGTAAACTTCTGAACCACTTCCCCGCTCTTCAAAGGGAGCTATGCGTTCTATCTGAACTTTATTGGCATCAGCAGTAATTTTTATACCACCTGAAAATTGCAAAAGATCCTGTAAGGTTTCATCGTTTTTTAATTCATAAAAAGCTCTTTGTTTGACTTCACCATTCAAACGAATAGTACTTAACCTGGGAGGAACATAAATTACATCATTATTTCGTAACCTGATGTCATTGGGCATCTTTCCTGATGTAAGGAAGTTATATACATCCAATTTAGAAATTACTTCACCATCTCTAATAATACGTATATCTCTAAGAGACCCTTCGAGAGTTGGTCCTCCTGCTTTGTAAAGTGCGGTAAATGCCGTTGAGTAGGAGCTTACATATTGTGAGCCAGCATTTTCAACTTGTCCAACTACGAAAACCTGAATTGATTGTAATTCACCTAAACTGACATCAAGGAATGTGGATGGATTACCCGATGAAGGTTTTAACCCACTGTATATTTTTGAAAGACGTCTGGTCAGTTTTTTTTCTAAATCTTCCAATGTTAGCCCACTTATATTGATTTGACCATATTTTTCAATAAAAATTGTCCCATCCCTTGATACTTTTTGCTTTGTTCTAAGTTCCGTCTCTCCCCACATGGTTAAAATAATCTCATCCCCGGGACCAAGCTGATAGTTTGGATCAAGTTTGCCAATATCAACACGTTCATATTTATCTTCAACTCCCTCAAATAGTTGATATCCATAGTATTCTTTGCGAACAGAATCCTGCTCCTGCCTTTCTTTCCACTGTTCCCAGGTAATACTATCTATCTTAGTTTTCCATTGTTCCTGAGAAGTGTCAATTTGATGTGACGGGGCACCTGCAACATCAATTTCATTAAGTTTTTCTCTTTGTGTATCTCTTTCTTGATCTGGAACATCATCGAGTTTATCCAAATCTGAAACTGAAAACCCAGCATCTCTTGCTTTCTTCAGGGCCTCATCTTGTGAAATTTCACCTGATTGAACTTGTTTCGCAATATTTCGTAAAACATCTGTATTTTGGGAAACACCTATTATAGGAAAAACCAATAACAATATCAAAAATAATCTTTTCATTTTTAGGAAGCTATTTGTATTTTTTTACTTAAGTTAGCAAATATAATATTTTCTGAACAACCAAAAATAATATGAAAAGATTTCCTTTCAATATTATTTTCTATTTCTTTTCAAGTTTTTGAATTTTTCCCTGGGCTTTTTCAAGTTCTTCTTCAAGCTTTTTTTGATATTCTTTTGCCTCTGTTAACTGACGTTCATATTCTTCTGCTTTGCGTGATGATTCTTCTTGTGTAGCTTGCAACTCTTCCATGTTCTGTCTCATCTCCTCTTCCTGGGCAGACATTTCTTCGGCTTGTTGCTGTGTTTTTTCCAGTAGTTCCTTTGTTCGTTTATTTGTTTCGGAAGCCTGAAGTGTGCTTGCAATACTCAACGAAGCTTCTTCAACAAATTTAATCTGATAATTTTCTAATTCTTTTAAGGAGGCAATTTCAATCACACCAAGAACATTCTCTTCAATTTTCATCGGAATAAGCAAAAGTGAACTGGGATTTGCATCACCAAGACCACTGGTAATACGAATATAATCATTTGGGATTTCTGTCATATAAATCTTTTCCTTTTCAATAGCGCATGTACCCACTAAACTCTCTCCTAACTTAAATGTCCTGTTGATATATTTTCTCCTGTCAAAAGCATGCGCAGCCTTGAGGTCAAAAATAACTTCATTATCATCATCTTCTGACTTGATAAATATGCCGCCTTGATTTGCTCCAAGATAGTCAACCAGAAAATTAATGATTTTATAGGCTAAATCTTCAAGATTATCATCTTGCCTTAATATCTCATTCATCTTTGCAAGCCCCTCATTATGCCATCTCCTCTTTTCTTCTTCTTCTCTTTTTTCTTCCTCAAGTTTAGAAGCTTCTTTGAGTTTGTCTTTCATCTCGATTAAAGCTTGTCGAAGATGGTCAGAATCTCCAAGCAGATTAATGTCATAATCAAAATTACCTTCTCCAACCTGCCGTGCAAATTCAGCAGATTCCTTTAAATTATCCACTGTCCTGGCCAAGGCTGCATTCATTTGACCGGTTTCATCTTTCCTGTTTTTTAATTCTTCATCTATGGTAACATCTAAGTTGCCTTCAGCTAATTTATCAAGTACTTCAGTTGTCGATTTAACTGGTTTCTGAACATACCGGGTGAAAAAGACATTTCCCAAAAGAAGAGCAATATATCCAACAGGAATATACCAATATAGATGATTAATGCCATACTTGCCTAATATAAAAGAAATAATGGCTATTATGTAAGTCGCAAAAAGAATTGCATAAGCAGTTTTTTGGAGAATAGTGTTGCGGTACCTGTACCAGTAAACCAGCAATGCAAGTGGTATAATTCCAAATGTCAATACCAGGATAAAGATTAATAGTGGATTCATAGCTTATATTTTTGGGCAAAAAGTAGTATTTTTTTATTAAAAAAACAATCTTATCAACCCAATATGATTGCTTCTTTAAAAAATCCAACAATCATTCAGGTATTTATATTTTTCCAAAACCCTATGGTATTATTTTAGTAATCTGCTGACAAACAGAATACATTTTGAGGAACCAGTCATTAAATAATTTAATTATAACTATTTCTGTAATAAAATTAAGGCTGTCTCTAACAATCGTCAAGGCTTGGTCAACATGAGAATATTGCTCTTATAACAAAATCTATATTCTATTTTTCCCGTTTATTTCAAACATGGAAATGAGTTTTATCCGTAGGATGGAATTCAATAACATTTTTCGTATTTTTACAACATATACTAATAAAAGCCAAAATAAAACGGGAATAATATGATTCAAGACATCATAAAAATAAGGCCCCAGACCCAACAAAATTATTATACCGGGGATATGGAATGTGCTACACCGGTAATAAAACCAAAAGAAAAAGCGAAGCATTATTTCAGATGGGGATTGGTATTTCATGCGAGAGGAAAAGCTGCAGAGGCATACAAATACTATGAAAAAGCCATTATTTACGATGCCTTACCTTTGTACATAAAGCAAATGGGAATTCTACATCATGAGATGGGTTATTTTGATGATGCTCTTAAATATTTAAGAAGCGCATTTTACATAGAAAGAACTCTGAAACACAATAAAAAATCCCAACATCAAGAAGAAAATCAACCATATACATCCTACTCTTCTGAAAGTTCACAAGAAGAATTAAACTTTCAATACCACTATACCAAGAAAAAGTAAACAATATTCATAGAAAAAATTATATTTTTATTTTGTATAAACTGTAAATAAAAAGCTTATGAATGAGCAACCAACCATACTTGTACCCGTCGACTATCGCCCACAATCAATGGCCGCTTATGAATATGCAAAAATTGTTGCTAAAGCTACAAATTGTAGTTTAACATTGCTCTATGTGATTGAAGAACAAGGATTTTTCACAAAAAAAATACTTAATAAGGAACAGAGAGCTGAGATTATACACCAGGCTGAATCAAGTTTGAATGATATGATTCGTAATGATAAAGACCTCCAAACTAAAAACATAAAAGTTATTCCTAAAATTAAGAAGGGTAAAGTTTACCAAAGAATCATAAAAACAGCTTCAGATATTAAACCCCAATTAATAATCATGGGAAGAACAGATGCTTCAGACTTCAGAAAAAATATTACAGGAACAAATACTCACCACATTGTGAGCGAGGCTAACACACCAGTTATAACAATTAAAGGAACCGATGAAATTACTACTACTAACCATATTCTACTCCCTCTCGATTTAAGTCATCCTGCTAAAGAAAAAATAGCTAAAGCAATAGAAATGGCTGAATTCCTGGAGGCTAAAGTTTGCGTTTTAGCTGTCTTGCAATCTACATGGTTGAGTAAAAAAATAAAGTACAAAAAAATCCTAGCTGACATTAAGCGCATATTTGAAAAATATGACATAGAGTGTAGTACTCATCTGAAAATAACTAAAAAATCGTCAATATCTAAAATTATAAATAACTTTGCTGTAGAAGTAAAGGCAGATATGATCATGCTTATGACTCAGCAGGAAATGAATATTCACAAGTATTTTATTGGCTCAACTGCCCAGGAAATTATTAACGAGTCAGATCTGCCAGTACTGACCATTATTCCTCATCCCGAACTCAAAATAGACATTAAACATCATCTGTTTAAAGCTATGCTTGATCCAATGCGTGTTTTTGGTAAGCTTGAATAAAAGAGTCCCCCTATAAGCGGGTTGCTTTTTTCTATAGTTGTCATTCGGTGGTCATTC
>JBKGZD010000140.1:0-6887 GCA_046545795.1 Bacteroidales bacterium
AAAAAAATAGTCGAAAAATTTGGTTGGGTGTATTCTTTATTTGTATTTTTGAACAATCAAATAAAATAGTCGAAACTTCAATTGATTTTAAAGATGACAGCAAACACTGAAAAAGAAGGGATAAAAGACCAAATTGTTGCCATAGCAATGAACGTATTCAGCAAGTTTGGGTTTAAAAAAACTACCCTGGACGATATTGCTACAGCCTTAGGCAAGGGGAAGAGCTCTATATACTACTATTTCAAGAGCAAAGAGGAAATTTACAAGGAAGTCATTAAAAAGGAAGCCGACCTGTTGCGAAATGAAATTTATGACAAAGTGATTAACAGGGATATTGATCCAAAAGATAAATTGCGTGATTATGTATTGATCAGGATGCGGTTTTTACGGGAGCTTGTAAATTTCAATGAAGCGCTCAGGAATGATTACATGACGCATTTTGCTTTTGTTGATAAAATCAGGGAGCGATACGACAAGGAAGAGCATGAGGTGATAGAGGGAATTCTCAGTGAAGGAAGGGATAAGGGTGTTTTTGTGCTTGATGATACCAGCTTTGCGGCCATGGCTTTTGTCACGGCTATGAAAGGGCTTGAAATTCCCTTGTTTATTAAACATGAATTAACCCTTGAAGACCTTGAAGAACGGCTTGACGGAATGTTGCAAATACTCTTCTATGGCCTTGTGAAAAGAGAGAATTCAAATGTTGAATCATAAATTATTTTAATGGAATGAAGTTACGAGAATTGGCTTTTATCTGCCTGTTAATAACTCCGGTGTTTCTGCATGCCCAGGAGGAGTTATCTCTTGAGAATTGCCGCCGGATGGCGCTGGAGCATAACAAAAAGGTGAAAATTGCAAACGAACATGAGCTTGCAGTTCAATCAGTGAAAAAATCGGCCAAAACGCAGTTTTATCCAAATATACAGTTTAATGGAGGATATTTGCGTTCCAATAAGGATCTTCAGCTTTTCAGTGAGGATATGTTTTTACCGGTTGTCCCGCATGAAGTATATGAGGAAGGCTTTTCTGTCTTAGAGGGCAATCCTGAATTGGTCGAAGAAACATTCGTTACTAACGATTTTCAGGGCAATCCTGTCCCAGTGGAAGATCCAAAAACCGGGAACCCCTTGTTCCAGGAGTACGCTTATTTGCCTAAAGATGAGGCAGTCATTGATATGCACAATGTTTTTTTCGGAAGCATTGGATTGGTTCAGCCAATTTATATGGGAGGAAAAATAAAAGAAACTGTTAATATGGCTCAGCATGGAGAGGATATGTTCAGAGCTAAAAAGGATGTAAGCATTTCAGAAGTTATTGTTGAGACTGATGAACGATATTGGCAGGTTATTTCCCTCAAAGAAAAAGTGAATATGGCTGAGGAATATAAGAAAAGGCTGGACACGCTGATGAGAGATGTGCAGAATCTGCAGGAGGAAGGCATTATAACCAGCAACAAGGTTATGAATGTGAAAGTGAAGAGGAACCAGGTAGATTTACAGCTGCTAAAAGCTAAAAATGGACTGAAGCTGGCTCAAATGGCATTGAACCAGACAATTGGGCTGCCCCTGGATACAATCGTGGAATTGTCTGATTCTTTTGATGAAATGAACGAACTGGAGAATCCTGAAGAATATTTATCTGCCGCGCTCAACCAGAGACCTGAAATTGAAGCCTTAAACAGTGGTGTCAAAATGGCTGAATCCGGTGAGCGTTTGATGAAGTCAAGATTCCTCCCAAATATCGGATTGACGGCTGGTTATTCTATGGTGAATCCAAATCCGTACAATGGCTTTGAATCTGAGTTTGGCGGCGATATCAATATTGGAGTAATGGTAAATATCCCGATTTTTAACTGGGGTGAAAAAAAGCACTCCCTGGATGCTGTAAGACACGAAAAACAAGCCAGCATAGAAAAACTTGAAGAAACAAAGGAATTAATCTCTATGGATGTTCAGAAAGCAATCTTTGAATATAAAGAGGCTTCTGAAAGGGTTGAAATGACTGATAATTCTCTCGAACAGGCTGAAGAAAATCTTGAAGTTACCAGGGATAACTTTGAAGAAGGAATGAATAAACTCGCGGATGTCCTTGAGGCACAGTCGATGTGGCAAGAAGCTTATGCAGATTATATTGAGGCTAAAACAGATTTGCACCTCCAAAAAACCAAATTGCTTAAAGCTTCAGGAAAACTGGATAGTTTGATTGATAATATGAAGGAATAACCTGATGAATAAGACATACAAAATTAAAAAACTGTAACATTCAATAAAAAGAACCAAATGGAAGCTATGAAGAAAATGATATTTAGTATAGTTGTTCTCACTACTCTTTTTGCTTGCAATAATGATGGAGAAAGGAGTGAGGAGAAACCTGAAAAATCCGGGGTGGTGGTTACTACAGAGCAATCAAAGGAACAGACTTATTTTCCGTGGTTAAATTATAAAGGAGTGATTTATGCCACCAGGGAAGCCAATCTTGGTACTACTTTGCCAGGTAAAGTTGAGAAAGTGCATCATCAGAAAGGAGATTTTGTGAAAGAGGGAGAATTGCTGGTCGAGTTGTCCGGTGAAATGTATGCCCAGGCACTGGCAGAAAAGAATACACTGGAGAAAGATTATCAGAGGGTTTCCAGGTTGCGCGAAAAGGGTAGCATCTCACAGCAGGAGTATGATCATGTAAAGGCTAAATATGAAGCTGCTAAAGCTAAGGCACGTATGATGAAAAAAAACAGCGAAGTGCGGGCTCCTTTTGCCGGGACAATTGTCGAGTACCTGGTGAAGGAGGGTGAGAACTTTATGTTTTCCCCGGGTCTGAAACCAGGATATTCTCATACATCCGGAATTGTGAGACTTATGAAGATGGATGAGCTGAAAGTGGAGATTGATATGAATGAGAAAGATATTGGAAAAGTACATAAAGGTCAGGAAGCTAAAGTGGTTTGTGACGCTTTCCAAAATGATACAATTATTGGAAAAGTACATGATATCGACCCGGCGCTGTCTACAAGCACACACTCGGGAAAAGTTGAAGTGTTAATTAATAACCGGGAAAGAAAAATGAAACCGGGGATGTATGCTAAAGTCTTTTTAAAAATGGAGGAAACAACAGATGTATTTGTGCCCGCAAACTCTGTCTACAGACAATCCGGCACAGGAAGGCATTTCGTTTATGTGGAAAAGAATGGTAAAGTAGAAAGGATACAGATAGAGAAACTTTATACAAAAAGGGAGTGGATTGCTGTGGATGGACTGGAGGCTGACCAGAATGTCGTGGTACACGGAAAGAATAAAATAAAAGATGGAGATTCTGTAACTGTAAAAAATTAGGTTTTAAATTCTAATAAACACATAAAACATCCATGTTATCTAACACACAAAGATATGTTTAACATGGTAAGTTCCATAAGACCTTAAAAAAATTAAAAAATAAACTTATGAAATTGCCGAAAAATGCTGTTAATCGTCCCGTAGCCACAGCAATGGCCTTTATGGCTATCCTGCTGTTTGGCCTGGTATCATTATATAAGCTTCCACTTGACATTATGCCGGAGATGGAGCTGCCTACACTAACTGTTATGACTGTCTATCCCGGCGCATCTGCTGGTGAAATTGAAGAGCAGGTAACCAAACCACTGGAGGAAATGCTTGCTGGAACTGAGGGATTAAAGGACATTTCTTCCACATCTAAGGAGAATGTTTCTTTTATTGCCCTCCAATTTAATTGGGGTGAGGATATTGCTGAAGCCTCAAATAATGCACGAGACCTTATTGAGCTGGTGAAACGCGATTTGCCGGATGACGCTGAGTCTCCTGTAATATATAAAGTAAACTCCTCAATGCTGCCAATCCTTGTTTATGGCATTACGGCAGATGAAAATTATGCGGGAATTAATGACATTATTAAAGATGATATTGCCAATCCTATAAAAAAGGAAGAAGGGGTAGGCTCGGTGATTTATGTGGGAGAGCCTGAAAGAGAGATAAAAATTAACGTAGATCCCTATAAGATGGATGCCTATAATTTATCTATTGAACAGGTATCCAGTATTTTAAAAGCCGAAAACATTAATGTCCCGGGCGGCAATATTAAAGTTGGAGCAAATGACTATTCAGTTAGAGTTCCGGCAAAGTTTAACGAGGTAAATGAAATTGAAAGTATTCCGCTTGTAAATTTTGAAGGACGAATAATTAAGCTCAATGATATCGCTTCCATAGAAGACAGCTTTAAGGATAAAGACGAATATGCCAGGAATAAAGAAGGGCAGGGCGTTGCTCTTATGATACAAAAGCAAACAGGTGAGAATACCTTAAATGTGACCACTTCAGTCAGAGAAAAGGTTGAAGAGCTTGAGGAAAGACTGCCGGAGGATGTCAAGATTTTTGAGGTAATGAATACCGATGAATTGATCGTTCAGTCTATTAATAATTTAACAGAAACGCTCTGGTGGGCATTACTTTTCGTGAGTATTGTCGTTTTCTTATTCTTGAGGGAATGGAGAAACAGCCTTATAGTCTTTATTACTATCCCTTTCTCGCTGATCGTAGCCTTTATTATAATGTTTACTGCGGAATACACCATAAATATCTTTTCTTTAATGGCTCTTGTCATTGCTATTGGAATGGTAGTTGACAATGCAATAGTCGTTCTCGAAAATATTGTGCAGCACATAGAAAAGGGTGCGCGTCCAAAACAGGCATCAATTTTCGGGTCGGGTGAGATGAGTATGGCAATTACAGCCTCAACGGCAACAACCCTAATGGTCTTTATTCCGATGATTTTTGTCGGAGGAGTTGTAGGGCTACTTTTCAAACAATTGGCCATCCTGACGTCGGTTACGATGATTGCATCTCTCATAACCTCACTTTCTCTGACACCTGCTGCAGCTTCGAAATTACTTAGAGGAATCAGAGAAAAAGATAGAAAATTCAGTAAGTCTAAATTTTATCATTGGAGCGAAAGAATTTTCAAGCGGATTGAGAAATTTTATAAAGGAACACTACAATGGGCTCTTCGGCATAAAGTGTTTACACTGGTGACAGCTTTATTGGTCTTTGTCATTACTATGTTTTTTGGAAAGAGATTGGGTACCGACTATATTCCAGAGTTTGATGCAGGCGATATAGCAATAGTGATTGAAACAGAAGTGGGAAGTACGGCCAAAGAAACAGATAAAGCAGCACAGAAGGTTATGAAGATAATAAGAGAAGAAGTGCCGGAACTTGAACCGGGAACGTTGTCATCTATAAGCGGCCAGACAGAAGATGGCATTTTAAGCTCTGTGGGCTTCGATGAGGGGAAAAACGTATCTACTATCATGGCACATCTTGTGCTTCCGTCGGAAAGGGAACGGAGCGCTAAAGAAATTGGAGAAGCGCTGCGGGAGAAAATAGAAGATATTCCAGAAATTGAATCATTTCATATAACAGCCGGAAGCATCGTCTCGGAAGCTATAACAGGAAATGTTAAACCCATTGAGGTAGAAATTACAGGTAATGAATATGATGAACTCAACCAGACAGCAAGAGAACTTTTCAATAGGATTAATGACAAAGAGGGATTCACAGACCAGGCTACAACTATCGACGAGGGTAAAATAGAGGTGCAAATTATTATCGACAGAGATAAAGCAACAGCACTTGCACTAAATACGGCAATGATTGGAAAACAAGTGCGCAATAGCATTTACGGTGCAGAAGCTGGCGAACTGACCCAGGGTGGAAACGAGTATGAAATAAATATGCGCTATGAACCTCAGTTCAGAGACAAGATAGAAGCACTTGAAGACCTTAAAGTAACCAACCTTAAGGGAGAACAGGTAGCATTGTCTTCATTTGCTGAAATTCAGGAGGAAATTGGAGCACAGCAGATAAACAGAAGCGAGCAGCAAAGGATTGTGAAAGTAACAAGTAATCTGGATGATATTTCTCTCGGAAGGGGAGTGAACATTGTGCAAAATGAAATACAGCAAATGAATATCCCTGAAGGAGTGAATGTTAATGTAGCTGGACAATTTACAGAACAGGAAGAATCGTTTGAAGATCTCTACTTAATATTGGTTATTGGGATATTACTTGTCTATATGGTGATGGCTGCACAATTTGAATCATTCAAAGACCCTTTTATCATCATGTTTGCAATTCCTTTCACCTTTGTGGGAATTATATGGGCGTTTTTTGCAACAGGATTGACATTGAGCGTGACTACATTTATAGGTGTAATTATGCTGATGGGAATTGTGGTCAATAATGGTATTGTACTTGTCGATTATATAAAACTGCAGAGAAAAAGGGGCTTATCACTTTATGATGCAGTATTGGAAGGAGGACGTTCGAGAATGCGACCGGTATTGATGACATCCTTTACCACAATGCTGGGAATGCTACCGATGGCGCTGAGCCAGGGAATGGGGAAAGAGATGTATTCTCCGCTTGGAGTGACCATTATTGGAGGATTGCTTGTTTCAATGGTGGTAACCCTGATTATAGTGCCTACAATCTATACAGTATTTCACATGAAAGAAACCAGGAAATCAGAAAAATAAGAAACTATGAAACGTCCATGATAAAATAAAACTGCTTTGATATGAAAATGATATATGTTACATGCAACGTCAGTGTCCGTGAACCATTGATAAATTTACTGGAGGAACATGAAATTAGTGATTACCAGATTATTGAGCAGGTTCCGGCAAAAAATGTAAAAGGGGAACCACGGCTGAATACTGCTGTATGGCCAAGTCACAACTCATCAATATTTATGCAATTCAGTGATGATGAAATGGCTCGTGAAATTATGAAAATAATCCGTGACTTTAACAGAGAAGCATATAATGACAATGAATTGGTAACAGCCTGTATGTGGACCCTGGATGATTATTTCTATGAATA
>JBKGZD010000141.1:0-6875 GCA_046545795.1 Bacteroidales bacterium
ATACAAATTACTATTTGGCTTATTGTCCTGTAGATAGCTACCCACTGAAGTATTATTGTGAAGAATAGATGAATTTTAAAATAATTTTGTCAAACACCAGTAATAAAACAATTGATATAATTCCTATCAACACTGCAGGAGACATGGAAATATCATAGATAAATGTATCGGCGATTAAATCTGCAAATTTAAAATAGTTACTTGCTTTAATTCCGGTTATCAATTCATCAATAAAATTAATTTTTCCTGTAAGATAACGATAAAGAAAATAGAGTAAAGGCAACCCTGCCGCCAGGAGAATCTGCCAAAGATTTTCATATGTTGACTTTCCATAAATCCTTTCTTTTCTTACCTTCTTCATAACCTCGGAAGTAAAATTGCCGGAAGGTTTTTCAAACCCGGTTTTTTGAAAAAGTTCCCTTGTCCTTTTATCAATATTTTCATCGTGTGTGCTCATAGCAGCGTACTTATTTCATTTTGTAACAACGAATTCAAGGTTTCATAAAGTTTATTCCGTGATCTGTATAACTTAACTTTCACATTGGATACAGATAAATTCACAATATTAGCAATTTCTTCTGTAGTCATTTCATTTTGATAAAACAATGTAATTATCATTCTGTCATCTTCAGGTAAATAACTTAATGCTTTTTCTATATAGTATTTCCTGTCCTCATTTTCTAGTCCTTCAGTTTTGCTTAATGTATCTTCAATATTCAAAACTGATTTTGAGCTGCTTTCGTCATCAATAGACATTGTATTTTGTTTTTGCTTTCGTAGCTCAGAGATACATTGGTTGTAAACTATCCTGTATAACCATGTGCTGAATTTTGATTTTTTCTTAAATTGTTTCAGAGATTTGTAAGCTTTCAAAAAAGCATCCTGTGATACTTCTTCAGCTAATTCATGGTTCTTTAACATTCTTATTGCAATTGTAAAGACCATGTTTTTATAACGCTCTACTAATAGCGCATAAGAAGATTGATCGCCGTTAAGAATTCGTTCTATATAGTACTCGTCTCCAAAATCGCTCATATAAAATTTATAAAACCTTAATATAAAAATATGACGTTGATAATATCCATTCGGTTACAATCTGAATTATATTTTATGACAAATTAGGAATAAATATTGACATGAACAATATCTTTCCTGCAGGGACTGACTCATGCTTTTTATTTCCGGAAAAATAATTGCTAAAGTTTGTAACCAGTAGAAATTTATCAGCGTCGTATTCAATATACAAAATGTCAAATTAAAAATAAAAACTATGGATTTAACAGGATTGTTTGTACCGCTTGGCCTTTTTGCCATGATTTACGGACTAGTATATCTTAACGTAAGGAAAAAAGAACGTATGGCGCTTATAGAAAGCGGCAAGGATGCAAAAATTTTCAACACTGAAAGTAACGTAGCACCGAGTCTTAAATTCGGTCTCCTGATGATCGGACTGGCTCTGGGAGCCTTGTTAGGCAATATGCTTGAGGCAATTACACCGATAGAAGAGGGTGTTGCATACTTTTCAATGATCTTATTATTTGGAGGTATTGGTTTATTGGTTTATCACAAAATAGGAACTAAGAAAACTGATAGATGATTTTTGACCTCATTAATGGATTCAAAAAACACCCCGTATATCTTTAAGTAGCAATGGATGCGGGGTGTTTTCCATATTGTAAACACCATATTATATCCTCAGGAGAGTTGATAGGTATGAATTATTGCTGTGGTTTTTTGTTTGAATCAATTTATATAGTTAGTTTTCACTCCTAAAAGAACTGTAAAATGAATAAAGATATAAAGGGATTTAATATCAGGGTTTATGGACTGATAATAAATGAACACAATAAAGTTTTGTTGAGTGATGAATTTCAGTTAGGCATGAAAATGACGAAGTTTCCTGGTGGCGGACTTAAATCAGGGGAGGGGACGATTGATTGTCTGAAACGTGAAGCTATAGAAGAATTTGGACAGGAAATAGATGTTTTGGATCATTATTACACGCTGGATTATTTTCAGCCTTCAATGTTTTATTCTGAATACCAATTGATAAGTATATATTATTACGCCCGGTTTAAGGAAACTCCACAATTTAAAATTTCTACGAAGCCTTTTGATTTTCCTGAATTAAAAAACGGGAACATTTCCTTCCGGTGGAAATCTCTTGATAAACTCACCTGTGAAGATATGACCTTACCGGTAGATAAAAAGGTTGCCGGGATGTTGAGTAAAAAATAACATTAAATACCTGCCCGGGGATGGGTTGGTGGGCATGTTCAAATACTTTGTCTTTTTGCCCGGGTAAATTAATTGTATACTTTTGCAAAAATATTTCTGATAATTGGCGCTATGAAATGTAAAAAGGCTGTATTTTTTGACCGTGACGGAGTTATTAACGTAGAGAAAAATTTTATTCTTTCTCCGGAACAAATGGAACTGATTGAAGGAGCTTCTGAAGCTGTCCGTAATATTAACGAATCGGATTTTTTGGCTGTTCTTTTCACCAATCAATCTGCAGTGGCGCGAAACATCCTAACAATTAATGAATTGGATAAGATTCATCAAAAGATGAAGGTTGATTTAAAACAAACAGGAGCAAGTTTTGACGCAATTTATTTCTGTCCTCATCATCCAGGCTTAGATATGAAGGGGGTGAATCCTGATTTTATAATGGACTGTGAATGCCGGAAACCAAAACCCGGTATGTTACTTCAGGCGGCAAAAGATTTAGACATTGATCTTGCAAAATCTTTTGTGATAGGTGATGCCGACAGGGATATTCAGGCCGGGAAAGATGCGGGTTGTACTACCATTGGTGTTCGCACCGGCAAAAATATTGAGACTTTTGATATACAGCCGGATTATATCTTTGATAATGTTCTCCGGGCTGTCCGGTTTATTCTGCGACAGTAATTAATCTTTTATTCAAAATATCGAAATGATGTTGCAAAAGATGTTATTTTTCAAATACAAATCTCAACATTTCACGGTAGACATTTTCCCATCCCTTCCATAAGCCATGGTCGCTTAAAGCTTCATTATGCCAAATACTAATGAAGGTTCCATCTACTTTTTTTATTTTCTCTATCATGTTTTCTATAAGAGATATCGCTTCATTCGTGCTGAGTCCCTTTTGTCTGTTAAGTGTTGTGTCCATAATCTGAAATGGATAGACGATTAAGTCTGTGGTGGTTTCCCTCTCAAGGTCGTAATATTTAAAGGGTGTGCATGTTCCTGCCCTGAATCCAATTTCTGTGGCATATCCCATTGTGTAATCTTCTTTAATGCCTGCCTGGATTAGATTTTGATAGGTTTGATTAAAATGCAGTTTAAGATAGTGTTGTCGACTTTTCTTAACTTCTCTTCCTATGACAGATTCCAGGTTCTTTTTTTCTTTGTTTAATAACTCTGTCTTTCTGCTGGTTTTGTACGATGGATGCAAACCCACTTCATGTTTCTTTGCAATTTTTTGAATCAGATTTTGATAAGCCTCTTTTTCTAAAGAAACATTATTATCAAATTTCCCGCTATGACCGACAAGAAAAAACCATATAGGCTTAATTCCATATTTTTGGTGCAGGTCAAAAAATATATCGTACGTATCATAAGGGTCTTTTTTCCCAGCTAATGTTCTGTATCTTCTTATGTTATCTTCCAGGTTAAGATTGATAATAGAGCTCAGTGTGGCTCCAAGAGTTCTGCTTATTCCTTTAAAAAGAAATGCATAGGCATTATCAATATCAATTGTTGAAATATATTTAAATTTTCTTTTTGAAAAGCTTGTTTTGGGGTATCTTTTTTTTATTATATCTGCAAATGCATATATCCATTGATCTACAACTGGCTCCTGTAAAAAATTGTTTTCATATGCGAGGCTTTCCTTAGCTTCAAAACGCCCATGAGTATCGGCCAGGAAAGGGAGGTGTTCTTCATATCTGGAAAGCATATAAAAAACAGCCGAAAAAATATCAAACGGCAGAGCGGAATGATCATTGGTTTGGAAGAAAATCTTAAGGCTGTCCCATTGGGTAACAAAAACCTGCTTGTTTTCTATAAAATCTTCGATTAATAAATCTACCGGCTTGATAAAAATTCCCTCATCAAGCTCCTGATGGGAATAGTTTATTTTTGCACCTTTAAAATTCTGGTACTCCTCTTTATCTTCTGTTACTTTATACGAAGTGTTTAGCACTTGTCTGAATGTGAAGTCAAGAGTATACTTAAGCCTCGGCGTGATTTTATGAGTATGAATTAGAATCAATTCGCTTTAATTTTATTAATTCAAATATAAGAAATTTTAGTAATCCAGATCAACTACGGTTATCCCTGAACCTCCGTATTCAACATGCTCATCCCTGAATTGTTTAATCATGTCTACAGAATTTAGATATTCCCTTACCAACTGCCGTAAAATACCATTCCCTTTTCCGTGTAGAATTTTTACCTGGTTGCTATTCAGTACAATAGCTTCGTCAATAAAATCTCTTACCATCTGGAGTGCTTCATCTGCTCTCTTACCTCGAATATCCAGTTCCGGATAGAATTCCATTTTTCTCTTCCCAAGGTTGTAGTTTTGATTTACGTTTGCTGAAGAGACTTTTGTTTCCTTTTGGTATTCCTGTTCACTGATTTTTTGAATTTGATCATGAGGCATTGTGGTCATGATATTCCCAAAAGCAATTAGAACACTTTTTTCATTGATATCAATAACTTCTCCTACAGAATCTCTACCTTTCAATCTTACTTTATCGCCTTTTTTTACCTGGGTTGTTTTTTCTTCTTTTCTGCTGCTTTCCTCTCTTCTTTTTTGATTTTTTTCTTTAACTTTTTCCTGTTCTTTCTGTATTTTATCAATTTTTTTATCCAGTTTTCCCGGCTTTTCTTTTAAGGCTTCTTCTTTAAATTTTTCCAAATGTTTTCTTGCTTCTTTTGTTTTTTCTTTTTCTGCCTGGCTTTCTTTTATTTGTTTTATTGTATTTTCAATTTTTTTATTGACATCAGAAAGAAGTTGTTGAGCTTCTTGTTTAGCCTCTTCTTTGATTTTTTTCTTTATTTCTTTCGCTTCATTAAGTTCTGATGAATATTTGTCAAGCAAGCTTTCTATTTTCTTTTCTTTGGCTTTTATAGCTTCTCTTTTTTGTTCCCAGTAACGTTTATCTCTTATAATATCTTTCAGGTTTTTGTCATAGTCAATATGTTGTTTACCAACTTTTTCTGAAGCTTCTTGCAAAACATTACGGGGTAGTCCTATTTTTTTAGCAATTTCAAATGCGAAAGAACTACCAGGCTCCCCAATTGTTAGCCTGTATAGTGGCTTCATGTCTTTTGTGTCAAATAACATAGCGCCATTTTCAATTCCTTCTGCTTCAGAAGCGAAATGTTTCAAATTGGCATAGTGGGTGGTAATTGCTCCCATTACCCGTTTTTTGTTTAGCTCATCGAGTATTGATTCTGCTATAGCCCCACCCAGAATTGGTTCTGTACCAGCTCCGAATTCGTCAATCAGGATTAATGAATTGTTATCGGCATATTTCAGGAAATTCTTCATGTTCAACAGATGCGAACTGTATGTACTAAGGTCATTTTCTATAGATTGATCGTCACCTATATTAATGAAAATTTTACGGAAAATACCAGCCTCAGACCCATGCTTTATGGGTATAAGCAAACCACATTGAAGCATATACTGCAGTAAACCAACTGTTTTCAGGCAAACGGATTTACCCCCAGCATTCGGTCCGGAGATTACAACAATCCTGCTTTTATTGTCAAGTGTTATGCTTAATGGAACTACTTTTTTATTTTCTGACTTGTAGTTTAGGTATAATACAGGGTGTATAGCATCTGTCCATCGAATGTGGGGTTGGTTGACTATTGCAGGCTTCACTCCATTAATTTCTCTTGCGTAAAGTGCCTTTGCTCTTATGAAGTCTATTGTACCCAGGAAATCATTAGCAATAAATAAATCATCCAGGTAAGGCCTTATGTCATCTGCAAGGTTTGTTAAAATTTTAATGATTTCACGCTTTTCAGAATAATAAAGCTCACGTATTGCATTATTGAGTTCAACAATTTCGGAAGGTTCAATATATACAGTTTGACCTGAGGCTGATTCATCCTGAATTAAACCGTTTATTTTTCTTTTGTTTCCTGCATCTACCGGTATGACAGTTCTTCCATGCCGTATGGACAATTGTGTCTCTTCTTTTACAATGCCTTTGCTTTTCGCTTTTTCTAGTAATCTGTTTATTTTCCCGGATATCTGGGATTCCTTTTGCAGTATTGCTTCACGGATGTGTTTCAACTCTTTTGATGCACTGTTTTTAATCTCTCCCTTTGGCGTTAGAATTCTGTCAATGCGTTCATTGATAAAAGGGTAAACATTGACATTTTTAGTAAGTTGATATAGATGTGCATATTTTTCTTCCTCCTGTTTACTTTTTAAAAAAGATATAATTTTTTTTACAGAAGATTGATTGATGCGAAGGTTATAGACATCTTCAATTTCAGGATGTGTTCCTTCAATTTTGATTTTTTCCAGCGCATTTCTTATGTCGTTACAATGTTCCAGGGGGAAATTCTCTTCAAACTCAAGAATGTCTTTAAATTCTTCAACCTGGTTGATGAGTTTTGTTATGAATTTAGATGAATAAGAAATACGGATTTGATTGACTTTCTCCTTTCCCAATTCGCTTATGCATCTTGCTGCTATTCGTTCCCTTACTTTGTCGAATTCTATCTTTTCCTCGAAATTTTTCGGATATAACACAGTGTGTATCTAATTTTATTTCTAATATGCAAAATTAACATTTAACCAGTATTATTCATAATAAAAAGAGTAAAAGATGTTTGTAAATACTCCCTTATACATAAAC
>JBKGZD010000142.1:0-6818 GCA_046545795.1 Bacteroidales bacterium
TTATCAGTTTGTTATTACAAAAAAGTTGGATTAAAATATTACCTAATGAAAGGAAGCAATAGAAAACTTATTGCATTTATTATTGTTTTTTCCGGGCAAATGGCTTTTTCATTGTCAGAAAAGTCATTTTCCAATATAGAGGAAAGAAATGAAGCGACGTATTCAGTTGCCAGGAGACTTACTAATGAAATGTCTGCTTTCCCTGCTGTCGATGAGTCTGAAGCTATGATTGAGAAGTTTATGGAAAAGTGGAACATTGCAGGAGCTTCAGTTGCGATTACAAAAGATGAGCGGTTAATTTATTCTAAAGGGTTCGGATATGCGGACACTTCAACCAATGAAGCGGTAGAGCCTAAACATTTGTTCAGGATTGCCAGTGTATCTAAACTTATTACCGCAGTTTCAGTAATGAAATTAGTGGATGATGGAAAAATTGGTTTAAATGATTTAGTATTTGGGGAAAATGGAATTTTAAATTCTTCAAGATATAGTGAAATCAAAGATCCGAGAATAAAAAAAATTACTGTCAAACAATTACTTACACATTCTGCTGGCTGGTCCCATTTTCATGGAGATCCAATTTTTATGCCTTACACTATAGTCAATACAATGGGAGTCCCATTACCCCTTGATTTAGAGACAACAATTGAGTACACCCTAAAGCATCAAAACCTTTCTTATGAACCCGGAACTGACTGTGCTTACTCAAATTTTGGCTATGTACTGCTTGGGGTAATAATTGAAAAAGTGACTGAAATGAATTATGAACAATATGTAAGTTCAGAAATATTGAATCCGATAGGCATATATGATATGCAACTGGGAAGTTCTACATTAGCAGGCAGAAAAGAAAATGAGGTCAAATATTACTCCAATTCAAGGTATAAAGATGCATTTTCTTCTTTTAAGAAAGGAAAAATAGTACCGCGTCAGTATGGTGGAAATAATTTCAACCTGCTTGGCGCAGCAGGAGCATGGATAGGGTCCTCAGCTGAGCTAATGAAACTTCTTGTGCATATTGACGGGCGTTCATCAAAAAAGGATATCCTCCCTGAAGAAATGATTGAAAAAATGGTCAGTGTTGAAGGAAAATCTTATCCAATGGGATGGATGAGTACAAACCAAAAAGATACATGGAAAAGAACCGGAACTCTTACAGGAACCTCTGCCTTGCTGAAACGTTCTTCCGATGGACTGGCCTGGACGATACTGATTAATACAAATAATGATTTAGGACATGATTTCACCCGTAACCTGGATTCTTTGATGACAAGCGTGGTTGATAATATCCCAGAGTGGCCTGACTATGATCTTTTTTATTACAATACACCAAAATCCCTTTTTGCATACTAAGTTAATAATTAGATAATTACTTATAGTCTGCTAATGTATTTTTTCTGAAAGAGACATTGTTTCTCTTTTATATACCTTAAATTCAGGACAATTCACTTTTTTTGTTAAATTTGTGAGGAGAGAAAAATGATGTGATTTTCTGTTTTAAAGAGCTTGAAATGCACTTTTGAATGGAAAAAGATAAAAATATGATATTTAATGGGTACAAATAGCATCTAAAAAACGTTCATATGACCAATGAAAAATTAAAAATAACCATATGAAAAGTAAACATTCGACTTCTGCCCAGGAATACTCTATTAACAAACGGATTGACATATTGAAATCTGTGCATATTTTTAGCGATTCACCTGAAGATATTTTATCTGAAATAGCTTCAGGACTGGAGGAAATAGAAGTTCAGAAGAATGAAGTAGTGTTTCATAAAGGTGACTTACTCCATGCGATGTACATTATTATAGAGGGTAGTGTTAAAGTGCATGATGGGGAATACATATTTGCCCGTTTCCATAAGAAAGAATATTTTGGAGAATACGCCTTAATAGATGCTTCGGCACGTTCAGCTTCTGTAACAGCACTGGAAACAACACGACTACTCAGACTGGATAAAAATACTTTTGAAAAGATCCTGGATAAAAATCCCCATATTGCCAGGGCAATTTTAAGAGCTTTGATACAGCGATTAAGACATAGCAATATTCTTGAAGAAAAGCTTACACAACGAAGTTATGAATTGAAGCTTGAGAAAGAAGATATTGAAAAGCAAAAACGGAATCTGGAAGAACTCAACGCAACAAAAGACAAATTCTTTTCTATAATTGCCCATGATTTAAAAAATCCATTTAACAGTGTAATAGGCCTGTCAGAACTTTTGCTTTATCGATACGATAGCTATGATGATGCAAAAATTAAAGAATTCATAGAACAAATTCACACATTTTCCTCCAATGCATATAACCTGCTGGATAATTTGCTACAGTGGGCCAGGTCTCAAACAGGAAGGCTCAAACATAAACCCGCTGATCTTAATGCAGAAGAGCTTATCAGGGAAAACATGAACCTTCTCCAGGATGCAGCAGACAGGAAAAACATTGAATTAACCTCAGATGTTAATAATTCAATTCATTGCTATGCTGATCCCAACATGGTGAAAACCATAATCCGTAATCTGATATCTAATGCTATCAAATTTACGAATGAAAATGGCAAGGTTTACTTAACGGCAGAGAAGGAGCAAGGGAATAAAGTAAAATTTTCAGTGGTGGACAATGGAGTTGGTATCCCGGAAGATAAAGTTGACCAGATATTTGAGTTAACAAGCCATTATTCAAGAGAAGGGACAAATTCTGAAAAAGGAACAGGATTGGGACTGATTCTCTGTAAAGAGTTTGTTGAAAAAAACGGAGGCGAAATATGGGTAGAAAGCGAAGAAGGAAAAGGAAGTACATTTAATTTTACATTACCTGAAAAGGCAAATAAATCAATGGATTAAATTCATTTTGATATTCGAAAATATGGTTTATGAAAGACTTTAGCAACACATATAAGATAAAAGGTACGCCAGAGGAAGTATTTACAGCCTTGACAAATCCATTTACAATCGAGCTATGGACAGGGTATCCGGCACAAATGGACGAGAACGAGGGGACTGAATTCTCACTATGGGACGGGGATATAGAAGGGAAAAACCTTGAAATAAAGAAAAACAAGAAAATTGTCCAGGAATGGTATTTTGGTGACCAGGAAGAACAATCTATTGTAACCATGGAATTGTATAAATCAGGTTCCGGAACCAGGGTAAAGCTTACCCACACAAATATTCCTGATATTGCCTTTGAAAATATGAAAACAGGCTGGAATGAGTATTACTTTGGGAATCTGCAACGTTTTTTTAATCTTTAATCATTGCTTGAAACATGAAACCTGAAACGTGAAACATTTTCGTCCTATCCTTTATTCTGATTCCATAATGGCCTTTCTGATTTTTTTCAGGTTGATTAAAAGACTTTTAAGATTGTTAATATTCAACATATTGGCTCCATCTGATTTTGCATTCTGAGGTTCAGGGTGTGTTTCTATAAATATGCCATCAGCACCTACCGCTATACCTGCCTTGGCAATTGTTTCGATCATTTCCGGTTGTCCGCCTGTTACCCCTGTTGATTGATTTGGCTTTTGTAGACTGTGTGTAATATCCAGGATTACCGGCATTTGTATTTTTTGCATTACAGGTATGCTACGCATATCAACGATTAAATCCTGGTAACCAAACATTGTGCCTCTTTCAGTAAGCATTACTCGAGAATTTCCTGAATCAATAACTTTTTGAACAGCATGCTGCATTGCTTGTGGAGCTAAAAACTGACCTTTTTTTATATTGACTATTTTTTCGGTCTTTGCAGCTGCAACGAGTAATTCTGTCTGCCTGCAAAGAAAAGCAGGAATCTGAAGGATATCAACATATTCCGCAGCCATCTCTGCTTCTTCAGGATGATGAATATCGGTTATTACCGGGATTTGATATTCTTTTCTTATCCTGGCTAAAAGCTCTAATCCTTTCTTATCTCCAATACCAGTGAAAGAACTTATTTTTGATCTGTTCGCTTTCTTATACGAAGCCTTAAAGATAAATGGAATTTTGAGCTCATTCGCTATCTGCATTATATGTTCCGCTATTTGGAAAGGCATTTCCTCATCTTCTATTACACAAGGACCGGCAATAAGGAGAAAATTGTTTGTATTTGTATGTTTCAAGTTTGGTATTTTGTACATGATTGCTTTATTTCAGAAGTTTATTTATAATTTTTTAAAGGTCTTGTGGACGTTTCTAATATTTATATTTATTCTTCCACCATATTTTTAAACGTTCATTAATTTCCTTTTCTTTTTTATTGCTTTGGGGTTTGTATATACAGCTATTTGAAATCTCTTCCGGTAAAAAATCTTGTTCAGCAAAATTTCCCGGGTAATCGTGGGCATATTTGTAGTCTTTACCATACCCAAGTTCTTTCATCAGTTTTGTAGGAGCATTTCTGATGTGGAGTGGAACAGGCAGGTCTCCTGATTCTTTAACAATTTTTTGCGCATTATTTATTGCCATATAAGCAGAATTACTTTTGGGAGAAGTTGCAAGATAAATAGCAGTTTCCGATAAAATAATTCTGGATTCCGGCCATCCAATTCTTT
Source organism: Bacteroidales bacterium (assembly GCA_046545795.1). Taxonomy (GTDB): domain Bacteria; phylum Bacteroidota; class Bacteroidia; order Bacteroidales; family UBA12077; genus JAGXLC01. The sequence goes on from JBKGZD010000142.1 coordinate 4,540, forward strand.
CTACCGCATCAAAACAGCTATTAGCAATTAGCAGTGCATTTGGATTTGCGAGACCTATATCTTCAGCGGCAAGTATTACTAATCTTCGTGCTATAAATTTCGGATCTTCACCTCCCTCAACCATACGTGCAAGCCAGTAAACTGCTGCGTTAGGGTCACTTCCCCTGATTGATTTTATAAATGCAGAAATGATATCATAATGCTGTTCAGCATTTTTATCATAGAATGCAATATTTTTTTGAAGAATTCTGTTTACAGTCTGGTTATCTATAACAATTGATTTATTTTCCCCTTTATTCTCAGCGCTTAAAGCATGTACCAATATCTCAAGAATATTGTATAATTTTCTTGCATCACCTCCTGAATACCTGAATAATTCTTCTTTTTCCTTTATCTTAATGTCTGTTTTTTTAAGATATGTATCCTTCTTTAGTGCATTATTCAATAAAGTATCAAGTTCGTCTTTGCTGAGCGGTTTTAGAACGTAAACCTGGCATCTGGAAAGGAGAGGGGAGATCACCTCAAATGAAGGATTTTCTGTAGTAGCGCCAATCAAAGTAATAACTCCCTGTTCAACAGCTCCTAAAAGGCTATCTTGCTGTGATTTGCTGAATCTATGGATTTCGTCAATAAAAAGTATTGGATTTGGTGCATCAAAGAAGCGTTGTTTTTTGGCTTTTTCTATAGTTTCACGTACTGCCTTCACTCCTGAATCTACAGCACTTAGAGTGAAAAACACCCTGTTATGCTGTCTGGCAATTATCCTAGCCAGGGTTGTTTTGCCTGTTCCTGGAGGACCCCATAAAATAAAGGATGGTATATTACCGGATTCAATAGTATTTCTTAAAATTGCACCTTTCCCAACAAGATGCTCCTGCCCGATATATTCATCAAGCGTCTTGGGTCTCATTCTATCTGCTAATGGCTGGTTTATTGCCATAGTTATATCATTCTGAATAAATTCTGATACAAACTTAGTAAATTAACTTGCATTATTATAAAAAAATCTCAATTCAGGTTTATAAAAAAGAATTGCGGCATTAAAATTGTTTTATTCAATAAACCATTAAACTATATTGTTATTTTTGACGTATAACCTATATCAAATTATTAATCATTGTACACATACTAAATTTGGAAACTATGAAAAAACACGCCCTGTTACTAAAAAGCCTGATCGTTTTCTTTCTTGCCATATTAGCATCCTCAAATGTCTCAGCACAGTTTAATAATTTTGGAGAAGTTATTAAGGCAGGTAAAGAAGATGCAAACATTCTCCTTGAAGAATATGCCACCCCCTTGGGAAAAGCTTGGGGAGCAGACCTTGCAGGAGGTTGGTATAATACCGCCTCTACACATAGTATGCTGGGATTTGATTTGACTTTTTCCACCAGTTTTGCAAAAACACCTGATGCGGATTTATTATTTGATTTAGCAGAACTGGAATTGAATAAAATTTCCTCTGCTACATCAAGCACAGAATTTCCTACATTAACCAATGGTGACGATGTCAATTCGATTACGATTACAGAGGAGGTTTATAATCCTAATACTGGACAAAATGAAGAAATTACAATATTGCAAAAAACTGAAATTAAAGGTTTCAATGTTCCTGTAGGAATTCCGATGCCTTCACTTAATTTGGGTTTTGGCCTGGTAAAAAATACTGAAATTGTTGCTCGATATGTACCTACAACAGGAATGGCTGATTTTGGACAGATTGGTCTTTGGGGTGTTGGAGTAAAACATGATGTTCTGCAGTGGTTACCTATATTGGATAAATTACCCATACTGAAAGCATCAATTTTTTTGGGTTATACAAAGATGAATGGTAGTTTTGACTTAACCTACCAACCCGAAGAGACTGTAGATAATGATAATGGATATGTTAACCCGGAGAATCAAGAACTTCAGATGGAAACTTCTTCTTTTCATTCCGCACTCTTAGTTGGCGCCAAATTGCCTGTTGTACATCCATACCTTTCTTTTGGACTGTCAAGCAGCAATTTTGGTATGGATTTAGCAGGTGAATATGCATTACCGGCGCCTGCACTTGACGAAAATGATACTCCAACAGGAGAAACAGAATTAAGGCCTGACGACAACGAGGTTGTTTTACAGGATCCATTAAGTATTGATATTGCTAATGGTCTTAAACCATCTGTAGCAGCAGGTTTGAGAATAAAAATGGCTGTTCTGACATTCCATGGGCAGTATACACTGCAGGAATATCCTATGATAACCGGTGGAATAGGAATAAGTTTTAGATAATGGATTGT
>JBKGZD010000143.1:0-6788 GCA_046545795.1 Bacteroidales bacterium
AAAGGCTATAAAACACCAGTTCATTTATTATAAAAAACTAAGGCTGTCTTCTAAAAAGAAACAAAACAAGATGTTCAGATTTCATAAGAAGACAGCCTTAATTTTGATATAATAAATTTTAATAATACTACTATGAGGCAATACCTGGCTTCAATAAACAGGTATTCTCAGCTATTCTTTTTTCTTTTTAAATCCATCCTCCGATTTATCTGGTCCTCCTGGAATATCAGGCAATGGCACATACTCCTTTTCTATTTTTTCGAGGATTACCTCAATTGCTTTATTCAACTGTTCATCAATGCCATTAAATTCTTTCCATGGATCGTTCTCAACATAAATATCAGGTTCTACACCCTTTCCTTCAATGATCCATTCGCTTTCTTCAGCCGAATAGGAGGCGAATTGGGGAATTTGTAATTCTGCCCCGTCAATAAAAGGCAAGGACCCAGTGATTCCTACAACACCTCCCCAACTGGTTGTTCCGATAAGCGGACCTAAATCATGTTTTCTGAAAGAATATGGAAACAGATCTCCATCGGACGCTGAATATTTATCAATAAGGCATACCATTGGCCCCCTCATCATTCGTCCTGGTGTTTGTGAAGGTTCTGTAGCATTTCGTCTCATATTTGCACGGGTAATTTCTCTTCTCAGCCGTTCAATAATCATAGGTGAAACATTACCTCCTCCATTACCTCTGACATCAATAATCAAAGCTTTTTTGTTTAATTGAGGATAAAAATGTTCCACAAATTCATTCAAACCGTTTGCTACCATATCAGGTATGTGAAGATAACCCACCTGGCCGTCTGTTTTCTCACTAACCGTTTTGATATTATCCTGAACCCAGTTATAGTAATAGAGGTCTGAAACATCAGCCCGCGGTTTTATAATAATCTTACGACTTCCCTCTTTTCGGGGGTTATTGTTAACAGTCAGCTCTACCTCTTTATCTGCTTTACCAACAAGCATCTCATTCAGACTTTTTGCATCCCTGACGGATTGACCATCTACAGCAAGGATATACTCGCCTTTTTCAACATTGACACCAACTGCATTTAGAGGAGACCTAAGCTCATCACTCCAGTTTGCACCATCAAGAATATTATCAATCCGGAAATAGCCAGATTCATGTTTACTAATGTCGGCACCCAATAAACCAGTCTTTATACGCTCAGGTTCCGGACGATCGCCACTTTGTACATAAGCATGTCCTACATTCATTTCAGATATCATCAAACCAATCAGATATGTAAGGTCATTCCTGTGGTTCACATAAGGAATCAGTTCTTCATACCGTTCTTTCATTTTTTCCCAGTCAACTCCGTGCATATTCTCCACATAGAAGAAATCCCTGTATTGCCTCCAGCTTTCATCAAAGATTTGTTCCCATTGTTCTCTATAGTCAACATTCATTTTCATGTCTGAGAGATCAAGTTTATCCTCCATTTTTATTTCTTTGTCAGGCAAAGGAATGATTGTCCAATCATTTTTCTTCTTAACCAGCATTTTATTGTTGTTAGGAGAAATACTGAATTGCATTTTCTCACCTAACGTGGATTCCTTCTTTTCTTTGAGGTCAAAAACCTTTATTTTACTGCTTCGGGTTTGAGAATTATATTCATTATAATAGATTTTCTCATTTATTGCATGAATATTACCATAATTTGATGCATCAACAGGAATCTCAACAATTCTGTTTTGTATACCATCTTTGTCAATTTTCACCACAACCTCTTCATTTCCATCATTGTTTTCATCATCATTTTCATTGTCAATTTTTACCTCATCATTCTCAGGTTCAAATGGTGATGGTGTAGACTTCTGTAAAGGAATAAGGTATATTTTCTCCATATCGGTGTAAGCATAATTCCACTCTACCCTGCTGTATATTGGGTCAAAGGTACGAGATGATGAAAACAACAGGTACTTTCCGTTGGAGGAAAAGGACGCCCCGGATGAGGAATACCAACCTTCAGTCACTTTAAATTTATCCCTTGTCTCAGTGTTGTAAACCCAAATATCCGGGATTTCATTGTCCCCTTCCTTGGTATATGTTATCCATCTACTATCAGGAGACCAGGCATAATTTCTAATTTGTCCGTATTTTGAAGTATCAACGAGAGTAACTTGTTTGTCCTGTACGTCCATATATTTGAGCTCAAATTCTGAATTGCTCCAGAGAATTTTTTTGCTGTCTGGTGCCCAATCAATATTATACTTATAGGTTTGACTACCATCAGTTAGTTGAACAGGTTCATTGTTACGGTCTTTATCCACCATAAAAATTTCATATTCCCCTGTTTGATCAGAAATATAAGCAATATGTTTTCCATCCGGTGACCATTCAGCATTTCTATCATGTACATTCTGAGAACGGGTCAGGTTATAAGTAATGCCATTCTTTGCCGGAACGGAGAAAACATCTCCCCGGGAGCTGAAGACTGCCCGTTCGCCGTCTGGAGATAATCCTGAATGCTGAATATCCTCTGAAACATCAACCATTTCATTTCTGCTGGCAAGCAAGTCATTTTTTATCTTTACGGGAACTTTATCTACTTCTTCGGTATCTAAATTCAACTTATAGATAGATCCGCCATTTTCAAAAACGATGTAATCTTTACCTATAGAAGGAAATTTAACATCAAATTCCTCAAAATCCGTAAGTTGTTTAACCTCTTCAGTTTCTAAATCATAAGAAAATAAATTCATCCTCCAATTCCGGTCAGAAACAAAATAAATCTTATTCCCCCTCCACATCGGAATTATATCCTGAGCCTTATGATCTGTAATAGCTTTTGTTTCATGGGTTTCAAAATCATGAATCCAAATATCATCAGCCATTCCACCTTCATAATGTTTCCATGTCCTAAATTCACGGAAAACTTTATTATAAGCTAACTTTTTTCCATCTGCCGAATAGCTGCAAAAACCACCTTCAGGGAAAGGAAGTTGTTCAGAAATTCCACCATCAGCAGGTACTTTAAAAAGAGCACCTTTAAAAGAATTAAAAGATTTTTTCCTTGAACGATAAATAATGCTTTCACCATCCGGTGTCCATGTCATTGTAATATTATTAGGCCCCATGCGATCTGCGACGTCATCCCTACCCAAAGTTGCAGTATATGTTAATCGCTCCGGCGAGCCTCCTTCAGCAGGCATTACAAACACTTCAGTATTGCCATCATACTGTCCGGTAAAGGCAATTCTACTTCCATCAGGGGAAAACCTTGGAAACATTTCATAACCCTTGTGGGAAGTTAGTCGACGGGCTGTGCCACCGTCAGCATCAACACTATATAGATCCCCTGCATAAGAAAAAACTATCTGATCTTCATAGATTGCAGGGAACCTGAGTAAGCGCGCTTCTTTATCCTGGGCATCAGATAAAAAAGGAAAAAATAGAAACGCGATGACTACATACATTAATTTTTGATTCATAATTCAAATCTTTTTTAAGTTTAATTCGTAATGGTAAAATAAATTAACAGCTATTTTGTAGCAGAACTCCAAGTTATCAAAAAAATGTTCAATAATCAAATGCTTAGTTTCGATTACCTAATTCATAAGAGTTACCCCATTTTTTATTATTGAAAATTAAGTATATTTGAATGTTAAAAAATACACCTATGCGCCGTTTACACAAAATTTCATTAATCATTTTACTCCCAGTTTTATTCACTTCTTTCTCCAATATGAAGAAAGATATTGACCCTGATGATTATAAAACCGGTACTTCATTACTCCCGCTTCAAGCTTCATGGGTAGATAGTGTCTACAATAAAATGAGCATGGATGAAAAAATTGGTCAGTTATTTATGATAGCTGCATATTCTAATAAAGGGCCCCAGCATAGCCAGGATATACTCAAGTTGATCAAAAAATATCATATTGGGGGCTTGATATTCTTCCAGGGAACCCCACAAGAGCAAGCCAAACTCACCAATATTTATCAGAATAATGCCAAAGTACCCCTGATGATTGCCATGGATGCCGAATGGGGTCTCGGGATGAGGCTGGATAGTACTATTAGCTATCCACGACAAATGACATTAGGTGCAATACAGAATGATACCCTGATTTATCAAATGGGGCTTGACATAGGACAACAACTAAGACGTCTGGGTGTACATATCAATTTTGCACCGGTGGCAGACATTAACAGTAATCCTGATAACCCCGTCATAGGAAGTCGCTCTTTCGGGGAGGATAAGGATAATGTTGCAAGAAAAGGGATAGCCTACATGAACGGACTCCAGGACAGAAGGGTGATGGCGGTGGCCAAACATTTTCCGGGGCATGGAGATACCGACAAAGATTCCCATGAAACACTCCCTGCTATAATGCATGATTCATTACGCCTTGACAGCATAGAATTATATCCTTTTAAAGAACTGATTAACAACGGGGTGGGCGGCGTAATGACTGCACACCTGAACATCCCGGCGCTGGTTAAAGAAAATAACCGCCCCTCCACTCTTTCTAAAAATGTCGTTACCAACCTATTGAAAGATACTATGGAATTCAACGGGCTCGTATTCACCGATGCACTGAATATGGGTGGAGTGACTGAATCTTATGAGCCCGGCCAAATTGAAGTAGAAGCTTTAAAAGCAGGTAATGATGTATTATTATATCCACAGAATGTGCCTTTAGCTATAGATTATATTAAACGTCAAATCAGGAAAGGTAATATCAGTGAAGAGCAAATTAACAATAGCTGCAAGCGAATTCTGGCATTTAAATATTGGGCAGGACTGGATAAATATACATCAAAAAATAAAGAGGATTCATTAAAAGAGTTTATAAAAAAAGACAGTCTCCACGAAGATTTACACAAACCTGATTATGAGGCAAATAAAAGAAAATTGAACGAGGGTGCTTTAACGCTCTTATACAATAACGATTCTTTGTTGCCTCTTCAAAGGCTTGATACCTTAAAAATCGCTTCAGTAGCATTTGGAGACAAAGAATTCCCCTCCGATTTCCAAAAAAGACTTAATTATTACACAGACATAAAACATTATAATGACACAGTTCAGTATGACCTCTCATTCCTGGAAAAACTATCAGAACATGACCTGGTGATTGCAGGAATATCAGGAACAAATGAGTCTCGGCATCAAAATTACGGGGTAGAACAGGAACATATTGATTTTATCAACCAATTGGGATTAGAAACAAAAGTGATACCTGTTTATTTTGGAAATCCTTATATGCTGGCAAATAGTTTTGATTATTTCAAATTTCCCGCATTTTTTGCAGCGTTCCATGACAGCACTGAAATGCAGGATATAGCAGCCCAAGCCATCTTTGGTGGTATTCCTGTAAACGGGAAACTACCTGTTTCAGCAAATGAGTATTTCCATACCGGGGCAGGAGAAAATATTAAACAAGCTTCAAGATTGAAATATACCCTCCCGGAAGATGCCGGTATCTCATCCGATAAGTTAAAAAAAGTAGACTCTATAATTGAAAAAGCAATACAAGATACTGCTACCCCCGGCTGTCAGATATTTGCTGCAAAAGATGGAAAAGTATTTCTCCATAAAAGTTATGGATATCATACCTATCTACAGGAACAACCTGTTTCCTGGACACATCTTTACGACCTGGCCTCAATAACTAAAATCGTTGCATCTATGTCAGCCATAATGCAATATCATGAAGAAGATAAAATTTCACTCGAAGATTCTATTGGAAAATTTTTGCCACGGTTAGATTCTACAAATAAAAGAGGGTTAATTATTAAGGACATTCTAAGACATCAGGCAAAACTTAAAAGCTGGATTCCTTTTTACCAGAGTCTGCTGGAGACCTTCTATCCTGATGAAAGCTTAATGAGCAACAAATTCTCTCCAAAATATCCTTATAAACTTGGAGAACACAGCTATATGTCAAAAAATTTCAGATTCAAAGAAGGTGTAGTATCCAATACTACTGATGATACCTACTCAATAAAAATTGCAGACAACATGTATCTTCATAACTCCTATTACGATTCGGTTTATGCTATGATTGACAATTCTGATTTACTGGAAAAAAAAGAATATAAATATAGTGACTTAGGATACTACTATTTTTATGAAATTTTGGAAAATCTCTCCGAAGAATCTTTTGATAATTTTGTTAAAAACAATTTTTACAAACCTTTAGGCGCGAATCATATGACATTTCTCCCCCTCCAGCATTTTGACAGGGAAAGCATTGTCCCCACTGAAAACGATATGATCTTCAGGAAACAATTGCTTAGAGGCTATGTGCATGACCCGGGGACAGCTATGTTGGGAGGTGTGTGCGGCCATGCAGGAATCTTCTCCAATGCTAATGATTTAGGAAAAATGATGCAGATGTATCTTAATGGAGGAGTTTACGGAGGTCATCGCTTTTTTGAGGATTCAACAGTTCAACTTTTTACGAAGAGTCCGGAGGAAAATAAAAAGGAAAACCGCAGAGCGATTGGTTTTGACAAACCTGTTACAGAAAAGGATGAGGAAGGCCCTACTTTTAACGGAATATCTGAAAACAGCTTCGGACATACTGGTTTTACAGGAACCATTGCATGGGCAGACAAAGAAGAAAACATTGTTTATATCTTTTTATCCAACCGGATTCATCCCGACCAGGATAATAGAAAACTTATAAAAAATGATGTGAGAACCAAGATACAAGAAGCCATTTATGAGGCTATTATAAAATAGTTAATTTGTTAATTAGTTGATTGGTTAACTCTTTTGCCACGATAGATATCGCTCTTTCAGAGCTTAATGGAGTTGGTTTTTTTGTTC
>JBKGZD010000144.1:0-6781 GCA_046545795.1 Bacteroidales bacterium
TCTTGTTAATCAGAAAGATGAGATAGGTGATCTTGCCAAAGCAATGCAGCGGATGGTAGAAAAATTGAGGGATTTGATTTCTAATGTTAAAAATGGTGCGGACAATATAGCAGCAGCGAGTAATCAAATGAGCTCAAGTTCACAGGAAATGTCCCAGGGAGCCAGCGAGCAGGCTTCATCTGCAGAGGAGGTTTCTTCTTCTATGGAACAAATGGTATCCAATATTCAGCAAAATACTGAGAATGCTAAACAAACAGAAAAAATTTCAGGTAAAGCTTCTGATCGTATCAGCGAAGGGAATCAGGCTACCCAGCATTCTGTTGAAGCAATGAAGGAGATTGCTGAAAAAATATCCATTATCAATGATATTGCTTTCCAGACCAATATATTGGCCTTAAATGCTGCTGTTGAGGCTGCAAGAGCCGGAGAACATGGTAAAGGTTTTGCCGTAGTGGCATCTGAGGTAAGGAAACTTGCGGAACGTAGTGCTGAGGCCGCCAGTGAGATAGATGAGAAGTCTAAGTCTGGTGTGGGCATTTCTGAAAAGGCTGGGCAACAGTTGGAAGAGATCGTCCCTGAAATAGAGAAGACATCCAAACTGGTACAGGAAATAACTGCTGCCAGCAATGAAATGAACAGTGGAGCTGACCAGGTTAACAATGCTATTCAACAGTTGAACCAGGTTACTCAGCAAAATGCTGCTTCATCTGAAGAATTAGCGACAGGAGCTGAAGAATTGTCCAGCCAGGCTGAGCAGTTGAAACAGGTTATCAGTTATTTCAATGTAGGCGATATCCAGGGAGATAAAATTAAAGACAGGACCCAGGAGTTCGAAAAAATGAGTAGTCAGGCTAGCCAGCAACAACAACAGCAGCATACAATTGAACAAAAATTTGATAAGGGTTTCCAGCAAAAGTCGGGAAAAAATACCACCCAAAATAAAACAGGGGGAAATGGTAATGAAAAAGCTGATCAAGAAGGGGTTAACCTGAAAATGTACAACAACAACTCAGATGAAGGCTTTGAGCAATATTAAAGGGTTGTAGGGGTGATGCTGTCTGTGCTTGCTTAATAATTGGTCTCATTGGATAATAATTGATATAGCAAGTGCAGGCAGCTTTTTTTGCCAGTTTTGGCGATAACACATAATGTTGAGTAATTGAGGGAGATGATACAGAAAATAACTATGTCAGACAAATATAGAAAATCGGATGTAAGTCAGCACACTTTCTTAAAATTGCTTTGCAGGATAAAAAAACAGTATCCGTTGAGCATTGAAATAGACCATGTGGGTGATGCCGTTGAAATAATTTCTTCGGAAGATAGAGATAGTGTTTTAGGGGAGGAGCTTGAAGCCATATTTTTCAAAGACTGGTATAATTTCTCCGAAGCTATAAAAAAAGCCATTTCAGCAGATCAGGAAGTAGAAATTGAACAGTATTTTGAGGGTTTTGGTAAATACCTTCGTATTTATATTAATCCATTGCTTGATCAATTGCTGGAATTCAACATAGTAGATTTTACTTCTTTTTATCAATCAATTAATGCAGCTCAGCGCAGGGAGCGCCACCACCGGGGAATGACTTCAATTTATTCTATGTTGCTGGATAAAGGGGATGTTTCTTCTGTTGTTAACTCTGCTCAGAATATTTTGGAAGAGAACTTTGGTTTTTATAAGACACGGTTTTTATTCGAGGATGAGTCGCTAAAACAATATACTACAGTTGAGCGATCAGGCACTACATTCCCTTGTATTGAGAAATTAAAACGCCGGGGTGATGTTATTTTTCATACCAGGAAAACTGAATATTGCCGTAATTGTGAATTTTTCAGCGATTCTTCATCCGCATGTTTGCTTATTCCAATGCAGGCTTACCAGGATTTTTTGGGTGCTCTAATTCTTTCAGACAGCAAAGAACAATTGTATGATATAGAGCGCCTTGATTCTGTTAAAAGCCTCTCGAATCATCTTTCACAATTTTTCTTCAACCATCTTCAGCAAAACAATTCTGGGCATCTTCAAAAGAGACTTGATGATTATTCTAATCAGCTTTCCGAACGCAACAGTGAGCTTGAATACAAAAATAAGCACCTGAAGATTTTGAATGAGGAGTTACAAAAAGCTTTGAGGAAAGCAGAGGAGAGTGAGCATATGAAGGCGGTGTTTCTGGCGAATATGTCCCATGAAATACGTACTCCTCTGAATGGAATCATCGGGTTTGCACAATTGCTGAAAAATGCCCTGGATGGTTGTAATGAGAAACTGGAGAACTATACTGACATTATTATGGATAGTAGCTCCCAACTAGTGAAAACCATCAACAATGTGATTACTTATTCAAAGATTAGTTCCGATACTGCTGTTCATCAGCAAATGGAGTGCTCTTTAAATAAAGAGCTGGATAAAGTGTTCCCGGATTCGCTTTATTTTAGTTTAAAACGAAAACAAAAACCCATTGATTTCAAAAAATCCTATGACCTTGCTCCCGGTGAGGACAGCCTCAAACTTGATATTGTAAATGTAAAAGAAGTAATCGTAAATCTACTCGACAATGCATACAAGTTTACTGAAAAAGGAGAAATTGAATTGTTTTATAAGTTGGATCAAAATTATATCGTATTTGGTATACGGGATACCGGGGTAGGTATATCTCCTGAAGAGAAACAGAAAATTTTTAACAATTTCAGCCAGGCTGATGATTCCCTTACGCGTGAATACGGAGGATTGGGTTTGGGATTGTCTATAGTTTCATCATTGCTGTCGGATATGAACGGACAAATTTGGGTTCAAAGTATTAAAAACAAAGGCACGTTAATATACTTTACCGTCCCTTACCATATCCCTGAGTCCAATCAACACTTAAAAGATAACCGGGCAAAACTGCCGCGGCAATCAATTAAAAAATTATTGAATACAGAAATCCTTGTCATTGATAGTGATCCTTCCAATAGTACTTACCTTCAACAAATACTGGATGAATATTATTATGTGACTATAAAAGAGAAAGTCTCTGCTGCCCTTGAATACATGGAGAGCACGGATAGAGATATAAAGCTGGTGTATATGGATGCCCGGTTACCGGATATGCATATTTTCGATGCTGTTCCGAAAGTTCGTAAAATTCTTCCGGATATTCCTGTTATTTCCCAGGTTTCGGCAACGGTGGAAAAAGATGAGGAAAACAGTTTTCTTGCCGGATGCAATGATATACTTTCCAAACCATTTTCTGAAGAGGATATGATTAATAAAGTGAAGCAATTCATATGAGAAAATTATTAACTTTGTCTTATGTGAATTTGTTTATTTAACTTTTAAACTGAATAAAATGATCCTCAGACAAAAATCAAAGCATTTACTAACTTTGCTGATGATGGTATTTATCCTGTCATCAGCGTGTAAAAAGGAAACCCGTATGAAACCCGTTGGTATCAATCCACCTGATGCAGAAAAGAAACCTAAGGAACTGACAGCCCATGATGATACCCTGGTTGATAACTACTATTGGATGAATGACCGGAACAATCCGGAGGTTATCGAATACCTGAAAGCTGAGAATGAATATACAGACTCAGCCCTAAAACCCACAGAAAAACTGCAGGAAAAACTGTTTGAGGAAATGAAAGGGCGGATTAAAGAAGATGATGAGAGTGTTCCTTATAAAAAGAATGGGTATTATTATTATACCCGGCATGAAAAAGGCAAAGAATATCCAATCTATTGCCGAAAAAAAGGAACCCTTGAAGCAGAGGAGGAGGTTATGCTGAATGTAAATGAAATGGCGGAAGGATATGAATTCTACCAGGCTACAGGTTTAAGTGTGAGTCCTGATAATAAATTACTTGCGTATGGTATAGATACTGTGGGGAGGAGAAAATATACAATTCAAATTAAGAACCTTGAAACCGGAGAGGTATATGATGACAGGGTGCCTGTAACTACCGGAAGAGCTGTATGGGCAAATGATAATGAAACATTGTTTTATACAAAAAAACACCCCGAAACTTTAAGATCGTTTAAAATTTTCAGACATAAGTTAGGAATGGATACCTCACAAGATAAGGAAATATTCCATGAATCTGATGATACTTATTCAACAAGTGTAAATAAATCTAAGTCAGGCGATTATATTTTTATTTCCTCTCACAGTACAATGGCTGATGAGTATAGGTTCTTAGATGCGTCAAAGCCCAATGATAGTTTTAATGTTATTCAACCAAGAGAAAGAGGTTTGGAGTACTCTGTTGCACATTATGGCGATTATTTCTATATTGTAACCAACTGGGATGCAAAAAATTTCCGCCTGATGAAAACATTGACAAATAAAGGTGGAAAAGAGAATTGGGAAGAAGTTATTCCTCACAGAGAAGATGTTTTCCTGAATGACATTGAAGTTTTTAGTGATTATATGGCTGTTGAAGAGAGGAAAAATGGATTGACACAGATTGGTATCCACGAATGGGATAATGGGGATGAGCATTATATTGAATTTGATGAGGAAGTTTATGCTGCAGGTATATCATCGAATTACGCTTATGATACAAAATTGTTGCGGTTTAGCTATAGTTCCATGACAACACCTCGGACTACCTACGATTACAACATGAAAACCCATGAAAGAGAACAGAAAAAACAGGAAGAGGTGTTGGGAGATTTTGATTCTGAAAATTATGAGGCGAAGAGACTCTGGGCTAAGGCCGACGACGGAACAGAAATACCAATTTCGATGGTCTACAAAAAGGGTATTGAAAAGAATGGAAAAAACCCAACGCTGCTTTATGGTTATGGGTCTTACGGCTCAACTATCGATCCCCGTTTCAGTACAACTCGCTTGAGTCTGCTCGACCGTGGTTTTATTTTTGCCATAGCACATATTCGCGGCAGCCAATACCTTGGCAGAGATTGGTACGAGGATGGAAAATTACTGAATAAGAAAAACACTTTTACTGATTTTAATGATTGTGCTGAACATTTAATTAATGAAAATTATACAAATCCTGATAACCTTTATGCCATGGGAGGCAGTGCAGGCGGTTTATTAATGGGTGCTGTGATAAATATGCAGCCGGAACTATATAATGGTGTTGTGGCGGCTGTTCCATTTGTTGATGTGGTAACTACCATGTTGGACGAAAATATACCACTTACTACCAGTGAATTTGATGAGTGGGGAAATCCAAAGGAGGAAAAATACTATGAATACATGCTATCTTATTCCCCTTATGATAATGTTAAAGAACAGGGTTATCCTAATATGCTGGTAACTTCAGGTTTGCATGATTCCCAGGTACAGTACTGGGAACCTACAAAATGGGTTGCTAAATTGAGAGATAAAAAAACAGACGATAATATTTTATTGTTGCATACAAATATGGAGGCCGGCCATGGAGGAGCTTCGGGAAGATATGAAGCGCTTCGCGAAACTGCACGGGAATATGCATTTATTCTTTATTTAGCCGGTAAAACCAAATAAACTGAGATATAATTCTGCGGTATTTTTGGTGTTATTTTATTGTAAAAAAGAACCAGGCATTATTGACTGGTTCTTTTTTTACTTATGATTTGAAACCTTGTTAATATGGAATTGGTTAATGTGGTGTCGCTATTATCCCTGATTAACTGTATACCTCAATAAATATAAAGGGTATTTCTGAGGATTCCGAAAAAGATTTTCCTACATCTTTTATATCATCATCATCTTCCATATACTTCCATTCAATTTGGAGCTTATATTTATTCTTTTCTAATTCTGCAAATTTATTAATTGTGGTCAGAATAAGCTGGGTGGATGATGAATCAAGGTACTCAAGGAAAAAAGAAAGCTTGGTTGTTTCTGCAGGATTTTTCAGGTATGTGTTTATCTTGTTTATGATTGGATAATAAAATTTTTTTGCATTGCTTGGATAGGATCGACCTTCAAAGTGAAACTCTCCTTGTTTTAAATCCATAACAACTTTAGGAGTGCTTTTGGTAGGAGGAATTTCTACATTGCTGCTATCCCTCATCGTTTCATTGTTCAAGTGGGAGATTATGGTTTTTTCATCCATTTTACTTGTTTTGATATTTGACTAAAAATATGAGTTTTAAAAACATAATTCCGAGTGATTTATTTTTCGTGGATATATTTAAATAAAAGTATACTATTTATGCATAAACGTGATTTTTTTCTTTTTTAGTACGCCGTTTTACCCTGAAATCTTGCTTCGCTAAATTTAATCTCCGCTTTTTCATTAAACATTTTTATAAATCCTATTGTTCAAGTAGGAAATCGTAAGGGTGTATATTATAGCATGTTTGATAAAATACTGATAGACAGTAGCATAACTACATGCGTTAATTTGAGAAAAAGATACGTTAATTTCTATATTATAGCGTTAAATAAATTGTCTGATTTTACTTACGAATTGTTATTAATTTTAATCATCCAATTTAATTATACTTTTTTTAGCTAATGGAGCCTATTAACAGTATCAAGAGTGATTATTTTTTGTGGGAGCGCTTTAAAGAAGGTGAAAAAAGCGCACTTGATGAGATATATAAAACATATTATCCAACGCTTTTTGACTATGGTTTCAGGATAATCAAAGACTCAGATTTTATTCGTGAATGTATACAGGAGTTGTTTTATGAAATGATTTCCAGCCGGGATAGTTTAGGAGCAACTCATAATGTTAAGTTTTATCTTTTAGCCTCGATTCGGCGTAAAATATTCAGCAAAATCCGAAACAACAAATATGTTTTCCAAACTGACGACCATCTTTCCTATAATTTTGACCTGGAATT
>JBKGZD010000145.1:0-6719 GCA_046545795.1 Bacteroidales bacterium
GGGAGTCCCCCTACAAAATCTTAAAAAAAGAAATTCTTAACTTAGGGAGCATTTACGAAGTACTTCCTGTTTCTTTATTTGAATTATTGGTGTTTCTGGTAAGTTTATTATACAATTTTTCTTGTTCGTCAATCTGATCACAAAATGAGCAATAGCCGGGAAACGGACAGTTTGTTTTATCGTAATCGCAAAACTGAATTTTATTAACCCCCATTCCCAGATAAACCTGCTCACTCTCCCATACCTTTTTCAAATGTTTGTATTTTACCGAATCAGGCAGTTCATCAGGAAATTCCGGGTAAAAATTCCATATATTCATTAATTGTTCCATTAATCTGCTTAATTGTGCTTTTTCATTATTGGTAAGTAAATTATCAGGAGGTAAAACTTCTGTGGGAATTCCAATAATATCTTCTAGTTTCAGCGGATTTCCAAAATTTTTCGATCTGAAAAGGTAAGCGTTTTTACCCATGAAAAATGGTGGGATTTCATCATTGCTTAAACGTTTCTTTAGTTTTTCTGAAATTGCTACAGCCTCACGCATTTCCTTTATCAGCTCACTTGTATATCGTCTCATTTTTTCGTGTATTTTTAACTTGCAACAATTTTTTGGTACATAATGCTATGAAAAGTTTAAAGGTATTCGGTTTAAGTAATTTTAATTATCTTTTGATAAGTAAAAAAATACTATTAAATTATCTACTAAACGTTTACGGATTAAATTATAACAAGTTTCCGCAAAATTGTTGAAAATGTATTACTAATACAATTAAAAGTGAAAGAAGTTTATTATTGAAGTAATGTATACATAATTTATATTTGAACACGATTATATGGTCATTAGTCTATTATAATAACCCATGCAGGATACATTATTATTTAAAAACAGCAAGAATGAAATTAAAATACGCTTTAAAACTAGGCAAACCCTTTGGAATTCAAGTATATGTTCATTGGACATTTTTACTGATTATCCTTTGGGTCATTTTTTTAGATGCACAACAAGGACTTCCGGCAAAAGAAATTATATATTCCGTATTGTTTGTTTTAGCTATATTTGTGTGTGTTGTTATTCACGAACTTTCCCATTCCTTAACCGCACGTAAATATGGGATTTCTACGAGAAGCATAACTCTTCTTCCGATAGGCGGCGTTGCTGACTTAGAGAGAATACCTGAAAACCCACGGCAAGAACTAGCTGTTTCTATAGCCGGGCCCATCTCGAACCTTGTTATTGCACTCGTCTTATGGTTATTGATAAATCTTACCGGAGACTTCAATATTCAGCAAGAACATCTTCAATCTATCAACAGCTCTAATTTCTTTATAGTATTGACCTTTGCAAATGTTATGCTGGCTGTTTTTAATATGCTTCCTGTTTTCCCAATGGACGGAGGCAGGGTTTTCCGATCTGTTCTGGCACTACGTCTTCCAAGAGAGCAAGCAACATATATTGCAATGTCCATTGCAAAGTTCCTTGCTGTTGGTTTAGCTCTCCTAGGTATCTTTTTTAACCCTTTCCTTGTGATTATAGCTGTATTTATTTTCCTGGGAGCTCAAAGGGAATATGAAATGATGCGTTTTTCATCGGTTCTTGAAGGATATACTGTGAAAGACATATTGATAACAGAATTCACACCCCTTCATCCTGATGACCCTCTCCAGAGAGCTGTGGACATATTGCTGAGTACTCCGGAGCAACGTTTTGTCATTACGCAAGACAATAAAGTCAAAGGAATACTTACCCGTAATGACATCATACATGGATTGACAAATCATGAAAAAGATGAAAAGATTGCAGTAATAATGAATAAAGATGTGACCACCTTCTTTTCCAATACACCGCTACAAAAAGCATATCAGACTATGTACAACAAAGGCATCACAATGGTTCCGGTTGTAAATTCAGACGGAGAACTAATGGGTATTATTGACATGGAAACCATAAATGAATTTCTGATGATTAAAAGTGCGAATAAGAAGAAAAGAGTCTAATAACCTAAGCTTTTTGTTTATTTTTACCTTCTGAAACGTCTATGATAAAATAAATATATCACAAAAGGAAATGTTTATTTTCTACAAAGCAATAAATACCAATTCAATTAAAAAAAGATAAAATATATTTCGTTTATGTGAGTTTGTAATTAAAAATTCAGAACAATGGCAAATCAATTTAAAACAAGAATGAAAAACTTTTTCAGGACAATCAAGCAACATGCTATCAAGTTGTCATTAGCATTCGTTATTGGAGCAACAGTTGGAGCAGTTGTAACTTTTTTTATAGAAGAAAAAAAAGTGGAATTCTGGCATGAGAGATTTAGCGAAGCAAATGAATTAAACCAAACATTAGAAGAAGAACATGAAAAAAAGAAAAATGAAATTCAAATACATAAACAAGAAAAGAAAGAGTTGAAAAAAGATATGGGAATTGTGATACTTGCAAGTCTCCAGTCAAATTATTATAACCTGAAGGCCTTAAAATCGGAGGACTATAACAAGCAAATGCAATATAACGAGCAGGAATATATTTCCAACCTGGTTCCTCGTGCTATTGGAGACAAATGGGATTTGAATTTATTTAGTTCGGAATATAACAGGGGGCTTAAACAAGTTGTTGATTCGATTGCACAAAATAACAGCAAATAATTGTATATATACTTACGCTGTTTTCCATTATCCTTCTGAAAAAAGACAACAGAGACAAAGGTTGCTAATAGACAAAACCGCTTATTTTAATCAATAAAAGAAGCTTCATAAATTTTTGATTTGCTGAATAAATCAAAACGCACGTGAAAACGAATTTTTTCTCCATACTCTGAGGAATATGTCTCAGTGGCTCTATCCAGATTTTTTGAAGCAGTAACCGGAAAATAAATATCTATAAAATTCAGCAGGGATAATTTTATTCCACTTTCAAAAGCCCATTGATCATTCTTTATTTCTGCAGAAATAGATTTTGAATCACCGAAAACACCAAAATTAGCATAAGCATGTAGTGGTATTTCTTCTATAAGTGGAATTGAGGTTTTGACATTAACCGTGGCAAGCCAATCCTTTGTTATGCCCAATGGAGAACGCAAAGCAAACCCTCCTTCTGATGGATAAAACTGCTGACTGAAGATTCGGATAGCATTTTCATACCGGGGGGGCTCAAACCTTCCTAAATACGTATTTTCATAAGTATAATCATGAAAACCATCATCCCCGCTAAGTTGAAAACCATATTCCCATGGCAGATCCATTGATTTGTCAATAAACATACCTCCGAACAATCTTACACTTAATCCTTTATCATAATAATAGGAATATTTAAACTTACCTTCAAACCACGTTTTGGCAAAATTTTTATTCCATTCCATATTGGCTGAAACCTGGTAAGGATGGACCGTTTTGTCCATATTGTCATGAACCAGTGATGCTTTTATAAACTGCTGATTTGAGAGTGGTTTGGAATCTCCTTCTAATATTCTGGCCGAAATGTCTGTTATATCCGTTGCATGAATAGCGCTTATCACCAACCTGTTTTTTGCCTTCATCCTTGGATTTTTATTTTTAAACCTGAATTTCAGTTCTGTTTTTAACTGTTCCATCTGCCCTTCATAAACATCTGAAATACTGTATCTTTTCCCTGAAACATCTAAAGTTATTTTATGAAAAACATGGTCTGGGTAAAAAGAAAAATTCACATCCCCTGTACCTGCCAGTGCACTATTACCTGTGGAGTACATTGGTATAAACGAATAATTAAATTTTTCTGGTGGAAAAGGACTGTCATAGACAATTATACCCGGCATTGCCTTATCATAATAATTCCATCCCAAAACCGGGAAGTAATGAACCTGTGTAACTCCGGGCTTATTTACCAGTCCTGCAAATTCAAGTTTTACGGGTTCTGTCTTTTTTAATATTCCCTTTGTCCTCATAAAATTATTGTGCCGGTATAATTCAAGCATATTTTTCCCCGGATCAATTGTCAGTATATCATTTTCTTTATCAGGAATTTCAATCCATTCTTCACCAGAGAACCCTTTGTGCCAGTTGCTGAAGGTTTTGCTATCTTTGTATTTGCCTTCCACCAATACTGGAGCAGGAATTTCTCCCTTATTTTTTATAAGTATTTTGTTATTTTTTATTTTTTTGAATGTGTAATCAATCGTGTTAGTTGTTCCGATCAGGTCGTTAAAAAACCAATCCAGGCTATCATCTGTTCTTTTTTCAAAAGCTTCCTGGATATCCTCCGGATAAGGGTGTCTATATTTCCAATTTTCAAAAAACTCCTGCATAATCACATCAAACTTTTTTTCACCAAGAAATTGCATTAAATATTCAAACGCCCTGGCACTTTTCCCGTAAGCAATGGAAACATAGTTGGAAAACGTAAAGGCTTCAGATGATGTATTTATAGGCTGATCCGATTTTTGTCTTGCTTGAAATAAGTATAGCATATCATTCAAGTCCTTGTATGCTAAACCATCTGCTCCCAATAGCCCTGCAAAACTCTCTGTCAGGCCCAACAACTTATAAAGTTCAAAGTCTTCACCATATCGGTTATGCATATATCGCATTTCACTCAAAGAAGTTAATCCCTCATCAAGGAAAGGATATTTTCGTTCATTAAAACCCAGCATTCCATAAAACCAATTGTGCGCCAATTCATGTGCAATTACCTGTTCAAGCTGATATTCATTTGCATGATGTCCAATAACTGTAATTCCCGGGTATTCCATATCGTTGCCCGCTGAACCAGGCTCGCCAAGCACAACCGAGCAATTATTATAGGGGTAAGCGCCATATTTTTCAGAGAAGAAACGAAGGGCTGAATGTATATATTCATTGACATTATCTTGCCATAGACCACTTTCATCGTCAACAAAAAAAACCCATGAATTAATTAGTGAATCTGAGGAAGGAAGTTGTATACTATCACGAATTACTCTGAATCGTTTATCCGTAAACCAGGCAAAGTCATGAGAGTTGTCCATCCTATAACGAATTGTTTTCTTCCGGGGGCTTGATTCCGGAATTTCTCTCCTGTCATCGTTAACGTCAAACAATCTGACAGTTTCTCTGGCTATCTCATTGAGCCGGTCAATTTCCTCCTGTGTTTCCAGATTCCCGCTTGCAGCAACTACATAATTTTCCGGTAAAGTTATGGACACATCAAAGGAGCCAAATTCGGAATAAAACTCACCTGTTTCAAGGTATGGCATAGGATGCCATCCTTTATGATCATAGACCGCCGGTTTAGGATACCATTGTGTTATTTTGTATGTCTGGTCAATGTACCCCATCCTTGAATATATACCAAGTGGTAATTTCACACGGAATGGGGTAGATATTTTTATTGTCTCACCACTTTCTAATGGTTTGTTTAATAGCAGTTTACATATATCCTTATGATCTTTATGAAACTCCCAATCTATTTTGCTTCCGTTTACCTTAAAATTTAACGAATCTATAAATCCTCTTTTTGCGGGGTCATTAAACATAGACTCTCTGCCATCTGCTTCAATAAGCTGCCGGGCCAAAGCCGTTTTGTTATTACTGTAAGCGTTGGGCCACAGGTGAAAATATAAAAAATGCAGGTCATCAGGTGAGTTGTTGGTATACTCTATCGTTTCATACCCTCTCAGGATGTGATTTTTATCATCAAGGCTGACCTTTATCCTGTAATTCACATCCTGCTGGAAATAATCCTGCCCAAAAATTTCAGCAGAGGCAGAAAGAAGGAATATCAGTATGTATGTTATGTTTCTCAACTTCATTAATAACTCAAGTATACGTTGAATCTTTTAGCATCTCCTTGTCAATGCTCTGGAACATCAATGTCAGGTATTTTTTCTCCCGCCTGTATTTTTATTGGCAAAATATTATCTCTTGGAGGCAAGGGGCATGTAGCATAAGGAGTAAAAGCACATGGCGGATTATATGCTTTGTTAAAATCGATATAAGTGATGTTGTCTTTATCGGGCTCTTTCACTGAGAGAAATCTTCCACCACCATAAGTTTCTTTTGCGTTTGTATCATCCCCAAAAACCAGGAACAGACTCTCCCTGCTTCCTAAAGGATATAGTTTATATTCCTCTCCATTTATTTTAAATCTGAGCTCACCGTGGATAGTCTCTTTATTCGTATTCCCTAAAACATTAGGAACCTGAATAGTTTTTTCCTCATCGTAGGGAATATATTCTGCCTGAATTTTCCATTCCTGTCTCACAGGAAACGAAGGAATACTATCCAGTTCTTCTACAAGAGGGCTTTCAAGATCTCTCAGGCGAATACCAAATTCTCCATCTCTTTCAATTATAAACCATTTCAGTGATTCATATTGCAAAACTGAAGGTTCTTCTTCTTTATCGCTTTTCAATTCCATCGATTTAACCGGGCTCCCTTTATGAGTGACACGTACATCTTCAGCAACTTCAAACTTAATTGTTTCCTCTTCCAAATAAACAGCACCAAGTTTCTCCGGTGCTTTATCCGGAAAACGGATATCACAATTTTCTTCGCTTCCAATGATATTCTCACCTTTCTCGAGCCAGAATAAACCAGCCAGGTTAAGCCAACCATCGTCTGCTTTTAAATTTTGCAATCTTTCCTGGCGCCATTCCCGGATGGATTGTTTATACTTTTCTGAATTTTTCTGATTATTCTTGCATTTTATAAAAACTGAACCAACAACTATAATGGTAATTAAAAGATAAGCAATGCGTTTCATA
>JBKGZD010000146.1:0-6696 GCA_046545795.1 Bacteroidales bacterium
AATTTTAAAATTTACTTCTGCTTCTGAATTTGCCTAATTCCGGTTGTGAATCCTTATCTCATTTTGTTACTAACCTCTGCTAAATCCTCTGGTGTATCAATAGAATGATTTTCATATTGGGTAAATGCTACTTTGATATGATAACCGTTTTCGAGCCATCTGTTCTGTTCTAATGATTCAGCTGTTTCCAGTGAGGATGGCTCTAATTGTGTGATTTTTTTTAATATATCATACCGGTAACCATACATACCAATATGTTTATAGAAAGAATGATGCTTGTGCCATTTTTCTTTTTCAACATTTCTGAGGTAAGGTATTGGCGAACGGCTAAAATACATAGCCTCAGAATTTTTGTTAATGACTACTTTGGGTATATTCGGGTTGAATATTTCTTCATTAGAGCTGGTTTCTTTTATGAGCGTGGCTATTTCTGTATTGCTGTTTTCAAAACAACCTATCAGTTCTTTGATTTGTTCAGGTTGAATAAAAGGCTCGTCACCCTGCACGTTCACGATAATATCGAATGTTTGATTTTTCTTTTCTTTTAAAATTTCAGCAGCCTCTGCCAGTCGATCTGTCCCGCTTTGATGCTTGGCTGACGTCATAATTCCCTTTCCCCCGAATTTTTCCACTTCTTCCATAATACGATTATCATCAGTGGCTACATAAACATTATCCAATGTTTTTTGACATTGCTCAAAAACTCTTTGTATCATGGTTTTTCCCTTGATGTCAGCAAGAGGTTTCCCGGGAAACCTGGTAGAACTAAAGCGGGCGGGAATAACAACTGCAATTCTCATATTTTCCGAATTTTATGACTTAATGTCAGTAAAATATGTTTTCTTATAATTCGTTAAATTAAAGGTGATAAATTTAAGAAAAAAAGAGAATTAATTGTAATTTTGTCAGTCTGTTTATGTTTGAAAAGAGTAAGTAAAATATGGATATTAATTCGATTAAACAGCGGTTTGGAATTATAGGAAATTCTCCTCATCTTATAAGAGCTATTGATACAGCGATACAAGTTGCACCGACGGATTTATCTGTTTTAATTTCAGGAGAAAGTGGCACCGGGAAAGAAGTTTTTCCTCAGATAATTCATCAGTTTAGTTCCAGGAAACACGGGAAATACATACCGGTTAACTGTGGAGCTATACCTGAAGGCACTATTGATTCAGAGCTTTTCGGTCATGAAAAGGGTTCTTTTACCGGGGCCCATGAGAGCAGAAAAGGTTATTTTGAAGTGGCAAATAAAGGGACAATCTTTTTGGATGAAGTGGCAGAACTCCCGCTATTTACACAAGTAAGATTGTTAAGAGTACTTGAGACAGGAGAATTTTTTAAGGTTGGCTCTTCATCAGTTCTCAAAACAGATGTGCGTGTGATAGCAGCCTCAAATGTTGATCTGCTCAAAGCAATTGAAGAAAATAAATTCAGAGAAGATTTATATTACAGGCTGAATACAGTTCAAATTGATATCCCCCCATTGCGCGAAAGAGGAGAGGATATTTTGCTACTGTTTAAAAAATTTACAACTGATTTTGCAGAACATTATCGTATGCCACCATTGAGGCTTACTGAAAGTGCAGAAGAAGTTCTGAAAAATTACAGGTGGCCAGGAAATATACGGCAGCTAAAAAATATTACTGAGCAGATGTCTGTGATTGAAGAAAATCGTACTGTTGATGAGGAAGTTCTGAAGCGTTACCTTCCGGATTATGCCAGGGAAAAATTACCAGCGCTTTACAAGAGAACAGTGGATGAGAAAACATTTTCTTCTGAAAGAGAGATATTATATAAGATATTGTTCGATATGAAGAATGATATCAACAATCTCAAGAAACTGGTTCATGAGATTATTGATAAAGGCGCTGATATTGACAGGGTCCAACGTGACAATGAGCACCTGATGCAGTCCCTGGTGAAACGAACACCTGATGTGGTTGAAGAAACATCTGATTTTGCTCATCAGCCAAGAGAGAAAGAGCCACCTCATGTGGAAGATACGGAAGAATATATTGAGGAATCCTTGTCTCTGCATGACAAAGAAGTAGAATTAATACAAAAGGCACTGGAAAAACATGATGGAAAACGTAAAAAAGCCGCAGACGAGTTAGGTATCTCAGAGCGAACATTATATAGAAAAATTAAAGAATATGATCTCGATTAAAATTAAAAACCTGTTGAATTTAAACTTAATAATAGGGTTGATTTTTTGTACCTTTTCCGGGTGTAAAGTGCAGTATTCCATGGGGGGAGCTACAATAGAATCGGATGTCAAAACAATTACAGTAGATGATTTTTCGAACAATTCCCCGGGTGGCCCCGCAAATCTTGGTCAGTATTTTACAAATGAGTTGAAAGATAAATTCCAAAGCCAAACCAGTTTGTCTTTTGTAGAAGATGACGGGGATTTGATATTCCAGGGAGAAATAACAGACTTTAATACTTCATCAACTTCTGTTACAGGAGATGAGACTGCTTCTCAGACACGATTGACTGTTACTGTTAGTGTTAACTTTGTTAATCAAAAGCATCCGGACAATGATTTTAACTCAGATTTCACTCATTACGAGGATTTTGATGCAAATCAAACCCTTTCCGATGTGGAAGATGAGCTTGTTGAAGATATACTTGAGAAAATTGTGGATGATATTTTTGATAAATCTGTTGTGAACTGGTAAAACAATATGCAGAAAGAACAGTTAGTGAAATATATTGAAAACCCCGAAAAACTCGGTGAATATAGTCTGGCAGATATGCGGACATTATTGAAAAAATACCCGTTTTTTCAATTGGGTTACTTTTTATTTTTACTTAACCTTAAAAATATTAGAGATCCTCGTTTTGATGAATACCTGGCAAAGTTTGCCGTTTATATAAAAGATAGAAATGAGTTGTTCAGAAAATTGAATTATATAGAATCCACACAAAATCTGTCAGAAAATAATAAAGAAGAGAATATTTCATCAGAAAAATCATCAGAGAAAGAAAGCTTGAAGAATACTAAACAGGCAGATCATACTGTTGAAAAAAAAGAAAAGCAAAATATCAAAGTTGATGAAGACAACGGAGTGAAGAAAAGGACGGAAGAAAAAAGGAAGAACCAATATACAAGAAAATATCTCAGTGATAGGATTTCAAAAACATTATCCAGCCAGATAACTGAAGCTGAAGAAGATAATGAGCGGAGGGAAGAGCTGCAATCAGATTTTTTTATTTTGGATAAAGCTGATAGCATTAAAGGAAAAACAGAAAGTGCAAAAGACAAGGAGCAAACAAATGTAAAATCTGATAAACGAGAGCAAAAGAAGGACGAAGAGCTCCTGGAACTGGATAATAAACACAAATCTGAAAACAAACAGCAAAAGAAAAAATCAGAAAAAGATGATGAATATTTTGAAGAGGAATATTTACAAGAAATACCCAGAAAAACAGCGAAGCAAAATAAAGATTTGATTGATAAGTTTATTGAACAAACACCTGAAATAAAAATAAAACAGCCATCTGAGGAAACCCAAAAAGATATTTCAGAAAAATTTGTTAAGGAAAATGATAATTTATTATCGGAAAAACTGGCTAAACTCTATATACAGCAAGGATATTATAATAAAGCAATTGATGCTTTTGAAAAATTAAGTTTGAAATATCCAGAAAAAAGTAATTATTTTGCAGAACAAATTCAAAAAGTGAAACAAATTATTAATGAACAACAAAAATAACTAATATTATGTATCTATTAATTTCGGTATTGATCATTATTGTAAGCGTCCTCATGGTTCTTATAGTTTTAGTTCAAAACTCTAAAGGAGGAGGATTGGCTTCCAATTTTGCATCATCAAATCAAGTTATGGGAGTGAGAAAAACAGCCGATTTTCTCGAGAAAGCAACATGGACTCTTGCAGTATCTTTATTGGTGTTAAGTTTGCTGGCAAGTATGACAATACCAAGGGGAGAAGTCGAAGAACAATCCAGGATAGAAGACCAGGTTGAGGATGTTCAGGACCCAAGCCAACAGCCTAATTTTCCAACTTCAATGCCTGAGGAGGGTGATGAAGGAGAAAACGAAGATCAGCCTCAATTGCCTACAGAATAGTGCAATAGAAAAGAAAAAGCAATAAGGTGTCAGGGTGTCATATATGAGCTGACACCTTTTTTGTTTTATTTCCTGCTTACCTTTTCTCTCTGGTTTTTCTTTAATGGTGTCAAACTACTGTAATTCAGTGCTTTATGTATTTTTCGTTAGTCTCCTGCTTACAGGACTGTTTTGCTTTGGCATAAAATATGATAATAGGAGAAATGATTGTGAAGTCTAACCTTAAAAATAAATTAAAAATGAAGTATAAACCATTGAAAGACAGAGTTCTTGTTGAACCACAAGAGGTTGAGGAAAAAACATCCAGTGGAATCATTATCCCTGACTCCGCAAAGGAGAAACCCCAGAAAGGAACCGTTGTAGCCGTAGGTGATGGAAAAAAAGATGAACCTATGTCAGTAAAAAAAGATGATGTTGTGATATATGGGAAGTATGCAGGTACTGAGATAACAATAGAAGGAAAAGATTACCTGATTATGAGAGAAGATGATATTCTTCTTGTAGAATAGGGGTCTGAATTTTGTATGGTGCAGTTAATGATGTGTAATTAAACTGTTATAAATAATGTTTCAAAATTATACTCTGTAAATAACAGTGAAGCAATTAATTAGTTAATAAATAAAAAATCAAAGAAAAATGGCAAAAGAATTAAAATTTGATATTGAAGCAAGAGATGCACTTAAACGTGGCATTGAAAAGCTGGCAAGCGCTTTAAAAGTAACTTTAGGTCCTAAAGGCCGGAATGTTGTAATCGAGAAAAAGTTTGGCGCACCGCAAATAACAAAAGACGGTGTCACCGTTGCAAAGGAAATAGAATTCTCAGAAAAGTATGAAAATGTGGGCGCACAAATGGTTAAAGAAGTCGCCTCAAAAACAGCAGATGATGCAGGTGACGGTACTACAACTGCTACTGTTCTTGCTGAATCAATGGTTCAGGTGGGACTGAAAAATGTAACTGCCGGAGCAAATCCTATGGATTTAAAACGAGGCATTGACAGAGCCGTGTCTGCTGTTATTAAAAACCTTAATGAACAGAAGAAGAGCATTAAGTATAGCGAAGTAACTGAGAAGGCTAAGAAAATCTTTGAAAAGCCAAATGAAACTGGCGAAAGATCTGAAGTAAGTTATGAAGAAAAACAAAAAATTCTGGATGATATTATAAGCCAGGATGAGATTGCACAGGTTGGTTCTATTTCAGCCAACAACGATAAAGAACTGGGTGTGATGCTATCGTATGCAATGTCAAAGGCAGGTCATGAAGGTGTTATTACAGTAGAAGAAGCGAAAGGTACTGAAACTTACGTGGATGTTGTTGAAGGAATGCAGTTTGACAGAGGATATATCTCTCCATACTTCGTTACTGATAGCGAAAAGATGGAAGCTGTCCTTGAAAATCCTTATATTCTTATTACTGATAAGAAAATTTCAGTAATGAAGGATTTAATGCCAATTCTTGAATCTACTGCTCAAAGCGGTAAGCCTTTATTAATTATCGGTGAAGATATTGAAGGTGAAGCACTGGCAACACTTGTAGTTAACAAGATGAGAGGTTCGCTTAAAGTTGCAGCAGTTAAAGCTCCTGGATTTGGTGACAGAAGAAAAGAAATGCTCCAGGATATTGCCACATTGACAGGTGGTGAAGTTATTACAGAAGATAAGGGTCTAACCCTGGAAAATGCTACCCTGGAAATGTTGGGTACTTCTGAAAAAGTGACTATTGACAAAGAAAATACTACAATTGTTAATGGTAAAGGTGATAAGAAGAATATCGAAGCACGTGTTAGTCAACTCAAAAAACAAATTGAAAACACCACTTCTGACTATGATAAGGAAAAATTACAGGAGCGTCTTGCTAAATTAGCTGGTGGTGTTGCAGTTCTTTATGTTGGCGCTGCAAGTGAGGTTGAAATGAAAGAGAAAAAAGACCGCGTTGAAGATGCATTAAGCGCAACCAGGGCTGCTGTTGAAGAAGGAATTATACCAGGTGGTGGAGTAGCTTACATCAGGGCTATCAATACACTAACTGATCTGAAAGGAAATAATGAAGATGAAACAACGGGTATAGCTATTGTTAAACGGGCTATCGAAGAGCCTTTACGACAGATAGCAGAAAATGCAGGTGTAGAAGGTTCTATCGTCGTGAATGAGGTTAAATCAGGTAAAGATGACTTTGGCTATAATGCGCGTGATGGTAAGTATGAAAAGTTGTACGAAGCGGGTGTTATAGACCCAACTAAAGTTGCCCGAATCGCCCTCGAAAATGCAGCTTCTATTGCAGGTATGTTCTTAACTACTGAATGTGTCCTCGTAGATGAAGAAGAAGAGGATGATAACGCCGGCGCTGCAGCCGCAGGCGGAATGGGCGGCGGAATGCCAGGTATGATGTAAACCTGAATAGGCCTATAGCTTATAGACACGATTTGGATTTTATATATAACAGAAGAACCTGCTCTGAAATAGGGCAGGTTCTTTTATATTTTAAGTATGTGGGCACATTCATAAGAAAGAAAAACTTTAACTGTTAGGAGTTTAATAAGCTTGCCAATAATTTGAAGCACTAGAATCATTCAAGATTATCCAAAAACGAGGTTGCAAAATTA
>JBKGZD010000147.1:0-6460 GCA_046545795.1 Bacteroidales bacterium
GCTCTGAAAGAGCGATATCAATCGTGGCAAAAGAGTTAACCAATCAAATGATTTTTCAGTTCGTTATAAACCTGAAACATGAAACGGTTTCTTTCCATCGCTCTGTCGTTATATCATTCTTTTACCGGCATTCAGGAACTCCGTAATATCACACATCCTGATTTGTTTTAGAATTAAATATTTTGCAATTTTCAAGTGATTTATTCAATAGTAAAAAGTACTGTATATGTTGTTAATGTATTGTATTCCCATCCTTTTGAGTATTAGCTTAGTGTTTAGTCAAAATGAGGGAAAGGATGAATGGAAACTCATCAAGCACTCCGATGAGATTAAAGTTTACATCAAAGAAGAATCTGAAAACAGTGATTAT
This sequence comes from Bacteroidales bacterium, assembly GCA_046545795.1. Lineage (GTDB taxonomy): Bacteria > Bacteroidota > Bacteroidia > Bacteroidales > UBA12077 > JAGXLC01. Next base: position 371 of record JBKGZD010000147.1, read on the forward strand.
GTAAACATCAGAGCCACTACGGAATCAGAAGGTTCACTGGAAGCATTTGCTACCATTATGCATGATGTTCCAAACTATAAGAACTGGATGCACTCAGTGGAAGAAACATATATAGTGGAGGAGGAAGGCAATTACCATTTCAGCTACTATATGCTGACCAATTTCCCATGGCCTGCCAAAGACAGAGATGTTGTACTGAATATGAAATTTGAATGGCTGCCGGAAGAAGAGACCTTCATTACTCATACAAAAGAGAAAGAAGGACTTGTTTCTGAAAAAAACAACATTGTAAGAATACAAAAAGTGAATGCCTCATATTCTTTTACCCGGCAGAGAAACAACAATATACGTATTGAATATAAAGGAAAAATCAATCCCGGCGTACAATTACCGGATTGGATAATGGAAAAAGTTTACCATATAGCACCCTACAATACCCTTAAAAACCTCAGGCAAATCGTCCTAAAATACCAGGATAAGGACACAAATTTTAATTTTGACGAAATATAATATACCCCCCAGTTATTTCTCGGTGTCTACCTTTTCGGATAAGTCATCCAGGGATTCTCTCAGTTGTTTCATTGCCTGGGCAGCTTTGTCAAAATCACCCTGTCCTGTCGCCTCTAGGTATTCCTGTAATGCATCATCTGCCATTCGAATCAGAGTCGCCTGGTCGCGCAATGTCTCCTCCACTATTTCTTCCTCGGAAACAGGTTGTTCAGACATTTCTCCGTAAATACCTTCAAGGGCTTCCTGGAAATTATCTGCATAACTAATCTTATCATTATGCATAACTACAACAAGCCTTAACTCAGGATAAGCAGCAGACTCTGATTGAAGGTAAATCGGTTCCACATAAATCATGGTATTGTCTACGGGTATTGCCAAAACGTTTCCCCTAATTACACTTGAACCTCTTTGATTCCATAAAGATAACTGTCCGGATAAAAATGAGTCCTGGTCAATTTTTGTTTCTACTTGCTGCGGGCCAAGAATTCTTTTGTCTTTCGGGAACTTGTAAGCCAGAAAATCACCATAATTTTCGCCATCACTCATGCCTGCAATCCATCCAATCATCACCTGTCGATTTTTAGGTGTAAAAGGCTGCATAAGAACAAATTCCAACTCATTGCTACCCGGCCTTTCCCACATAATGTAGTATGGGTCAACCGGCTTAGTAGTGTTATAATACTTTTCTGTAGCTCTTATCCAAAGGTCTTCCTGGTTATAAAAAACCACCGGATCGGTCATATGGTATTTGGAATAAACCTGTCCTTGTACAAGCATTTTATCAACCGGATAACGAATGTGTTTATTTAAAGATTCCGGCATCTCATCTTTAGATTTAAACATATCTGGAAAAATATTCTTCCAAACATTAATTACCGGATCATCTTCGTTAAAAACATAAAAATCAAGTGAACCTTCATAAGCGTCTATTACAAGTTTAACAGAATTCCTGACATAATTATCCCCATGAAAATGGGGAGCTACCCGGTTAACCATTTGGCGTCTGCTGTCTCCCATTGTAAAATCAATTTCTTCCCTGGAATCATATGCTTCACTATAGGGAAAAGAATTCGAAGTAGTGTATGCATCTACCATCCAATAAAGTTTCCCATCAGCCAGGACAATATATGGATCTTCATCAAATTTGAGGAATGGGGCCACCTTTTCAACGCGTTCTTTTATGTTTCTGTTAAACATAATACGGCTGCTATCCCTGGGATAACCTGAAAAAAATAACCGTGTGCCGTCAAATTTCCATCCAAAAAGAAATCTCCTCCAAACATTGGAAAGTTGTACACCTCCTTTTCCCTGGTAGCGGGTATATCTATTCTTGTCTCCGCTTGGATAATCGAACTCTTCTTCCTCAGAATTAACAATCACATGAGTATTGGTTAACTCCCCATAGTATATTTCAGGTCTTTCAACTTCTAACTCCGGATAAGAAGATACCGGAGGTATATCCCGGATTAACAGATTTGGGAGTCCGTTTTCGGTAAATTCAGTTACATTGGTTAATGTAATGCCATATCCATGAGTATACTTGAAACGATGATTAACAAATGTCTGGCTTTGCTCAGGAAGACTATTCTGGTTCATTTCTCTTGCTGAAACCATAACCTGCCTGTAGGAGCTATCAATTACATAGCGATCAATATCTACATCTGTAAATTCATAATACAGTCTAATTTCCTGAAATTGTTTATAAACTTCATCCAAAGCCTGCCAGTCCCATAGCCTGATATTGGAAAACACACCCTGGTTTTTTTCTACGGTTTCTTCGTTAAACGATTCTGAGACCGGATACTCAACTTCCTCCATCCCATCTAATTCAAAAGCATATCTCGTATGTTCAATATTATGAGCAATATATGGTGTTTCAACAGATATTTCGTTGGGTTCTACCTTCAGCCACTGGAATGCTCCGGGCACCATCGCCAGAACAATCAACCAAACAATCAAATTTATGCCAAACAAGGAGCCAAGAATTGCCGGGATAAGATGCATTGCCTGAACCTGTGTCTTACGGAAAAATCCCATCAACCATCTCCTGGTGGACGGCAATGCAAGAAACAGGGCAGATATCAAAGCAATAACAGCACTAATTGTATAGCCAGGCAATCTGAGATGGACATCACTCCAACCCGGACCGGAAACAACACCCCAATCAGAGAACAAAAGATCATACCTGGCTAAAAATTTATCTGCTGCTAACAACAAAAGAAAAATCGTTCCTGAATAAATCAATGATTTTCCCTCGGTAATCCCATGGGTGATATCAAATTTCCCACTTGAAGGTCTGTTTTCAGTAGAATATAAAGCCAGCAATACAGCGGCTACAGAAATAATAGAAATAACAAGAAAATAATTTACAATCAAATGGTAAAAAGGCAGGTGAAACATATAAAACCCTGCATCTTTATTTAGAATAGGCTCAGCTATCCCGGCGCTGACAGAATTCATGAACTTCAGTATACCTTCCCAATTTGAATAACCCCACGATGCACCATAAATAACAGCTATGATTAAAGCAAGATATTTATAAAATAGTCCGTCCTTTGCTATGGAACGAGTAAAAAGATGTACAAGTAAAGCAGAGACTCCGGCACCAAGAATCATAAGAACTGCCTTGGTAACAATTTCAATCCAAAACCTGTCTCCAAATCCCAATGCATCAAACCAAAGCTTATCTCCCCAAAAATCCATAAACCAAAACATGCCTATTGTCAAAGCAATTATGACACTTCCTGTATATATTCGTCCACGTTTTTTGTTTTGTATGCCTTTATAAATGAACCAAGCACTAATCGCTATTAGTATAAGAATTATTGCAGTATACATAATGATTGATTTTAGAATAAACTTTCAATATAGTAATTAAACGCTTTGAGAGCAAACATTCGACTACGATGTACCAAAAAAGTATATTCCTCAATATTGCAGCATTAAAAATACTCCCTCGTCTTTGAAAAAAACAATGCATAAAGAAATTCCCTTTATTGCTGGATGGTCTAAATTAAAGAGTGTCACAATAATTAGAATGCATAAAAAAGATTATTAATTAAAAAGAACTAACACTATAGCAATGTATAAAAATCTACTTTCCACTGCTTTACGTAACATCAAAAGCCGAAAAAGTTTCTCAATACTAAATATATTAGGGCTTACAGCGGGTATTGTAAGTTTTATGATAATTCTTTTATTCATTCAGCATGAATTAAGTTATAATAAGCATATCAATGATTACAAAAACAAATACCGCGTTGTTGAGATTCAGAAGCAACCGGGGGTTGGGGACCAACATGTAGCTGTAACTATGGGACCACTGGCAAAAGCATTGTATAGCGACTTTCCTGATGTGGTAAATGCTATGCGAATCATGAGGGGATATGGTGTGACAGTTAAGTACAAGGAAAAAGTATTTACAGAAAACAACCTGGCATTTGCTGATTCAACAATTTTTGATATGATGAGTGTATCACTAGTCAAAGGGAATGCAGAAAATGCACTTAAGGAAACCAATTCAATAGTGTTGTCCGAAAAACTGGCAGAAAAATACTTCGGTAATCCAAATGAAGCAATGGGTAAAATGCTGGATATAAGAAATTCATCATTTATAGTCACAGGAATAATGAGTGATTACCCGGAAGAAAGCAGTGTGTATTTTGATGCAATCATGCCTATGAGGGTTATGGAAAACCATTATCCCTATCTTGCGAACTGGAACAGCAACTCATTAGATACCTATATCCAACTCTCTTCTAATATTAACCATGAAAATTTTGAAAAAAAACTAGAGGGATTTCTTGCAAACTATCATCCTGAAGACTGGGAGAACAATATTGAACTATACCTCCAGCCTCTTGAAGAAATTCACCTAAAATCCAATCATATAAAATTCCAGGTATATAACCACAACCAGGGAAGTATTAACCAAATATACATTTTTTCTGTTATTGCGGTTTTAATCCTTATCGTTGCCTGTATCAATTATATTAACCTGTCAACCTCAATGGCGCTAAAACGCAGCAAGGAAGTAGGAATAAGAAAGGTAGTAGGGGCTGAAAAACATAACCTTATTGTTCAGTTTTTAGGAGAATCTTATACCATTACATTGATTTCCGCTATTTTAGCCATAGCAGGAGTGCATTTATTGCTCCCAACAATTAACAACATCCTGGGAATAACATTAGAAGCAGACTTTTCCAACCCAGTATTTACAACCGGTTTTGTAACAACAATAATAGTAGCAGGCTTGGCATCAGGTATTTATCCAGCTCTATACACCTCTTCTTTCTCACCCACAGTAATTTTTCAGGGGCTAAGGAACTCAAAAGGAGTAAATCAATCATCACGCATGCGTAAGGTATTGGTTGTAAGCCAATTTACAGTTTCTATAGCTATCATTATAGCTACCATAATTACATTAAGCCAGGTAAATTATTTCCGCACAGCCGACAAAGGTTATAATTCTGATGCCGTATATGCAATTCCAATGAGATTTGAAGATGAGGAACAGGAAAAGAATATTGAAGTCTTCAAAAGCGAACTGGACGGAAGCTCCATAGTAAAAGCGAGCGCTTCTGCATCAAATTATAATGGTGTATCAGGAACCCAGTCGCGGATAACCGTTGCTGATTCTAACCGCACACAATTAATGACCAGGTATGGCTTCGTTGACCCGGATTATTTCCCCCTAATGGAAATTGAAATAGTCAAAGGACGAAACTTTAGCAAAACGCACCCGACAGACAAAGAAGGAGCTGTCATACTCAATGAAATAGCTGTTAATAAACTGGGATGGGAAAATCCGGTGGGTAAAATGATAGTTAGTCCGCTTGGCGATTCTCTCCGAATGGAGGTTATAGGTGTGGTTAAAGATTACAATTACTATTCTCTCCGAACACCCATAGAACCAGCTGCATACTTTTATTATCCCGGTAATTTCAAATCTGTTGTAGCTAAGTTAGAAAGTCACAACAACCAGGATGGAGCAGAAAAAATAAAAGAAAAATATAACTTACTTTTCAGTGGAATGCCCTTTGACGGTTTCTTTGTAGATGAAATGTTCCAGAAGCGTTATACCCAGGAAATCAACACGATAAAAATCTTTGGAATATTTGCCGGGTTATGCATCTTTATTAGTTGCCTGGGGTTATTCGGACTGGTATCATTTTTAATTACGCAGAGAACAAAAGAAATAGCAATTCGAAAAGTCTTTGGCTCAAATGCTAGAAATGTGATGAAAATTATTTGTAAGGAATTTTTTATTTTAATAGTTACTGCCAGTTTAATAGGTATACCTCTGGCATACTGGTATATGGATAAATGGTTAAACAATTTTGCCTATAAAATATCCCTGAGCTGGTATTATTTTGTTATTGCAGTATTGATAGCTTTACTGATCGCTTTATTGGCTATAACATACAAAGTATTCTCTGCAGCAAGGCTCAATCCGGCACATGCATTAAGGGATGAATAAATAAATTGTAATTTCTGTAAAAATTCTTTTACAAGTAGCTCTATTATATAAACAATCTGTAATCGACAGGCTCGTAGCGATTGTATCAACAATCCAATAAT
>JBKGZD010000148.1:0-6459 GCA_046545795.1 Bacteroidales bacterium
TTACTAACCCCAAAGCAAAGCACAACTTCTTCCCCACTTATATAGCAAAAAAATGCTACCTTTTGGTCATATTAAAATGTAATCAGAGTATATTAATCGTCAGGATAAACATTCCTTGAGTAAAATTGTAAAACCAGAGGCAATAATGTTTTCATTAGAACAATTATAGTGAACTAATTAATCTTGTAAGTGATATGGACAATTTGTTTTTAGCACTTCGACAGTGTACACTACGCAAAAATAACACGCATATTTATCAAGAAAATTGAACTTAAACATAGAAACTCTATTGTATTATGAATATAGCAAAAGACATGACAGAACTAATAGGAAACACTCCTATGGTTCAGGTTAACAGGTTAATAAAAGACAGCAATTCCCGAATTTTTGCAAAACTGGAAAATTTTAACCCCGGCAGTTCAGTAAAAGACAGACTTGGATATGCCTTAATAAAAGATGCTGAACAGAAAAAACAGATAAACAAAAACACGGTAATTATTGAACCAACCAGCGGTAACACAGGCATTGCATTGGCTATGGTTTGCGCAGTAAAAGGATACCAATTAAAAGTAACAATGCCTGAAAGTATGAGTATAGAGCGTAGAAATCTGATAGAGGCATTTGGGGCTGAGGTTATCCTTACCCCAGCAGAACAGGGTATGAACGGCGCTATTGATAAGGCTAAAGAATTGGCAGAAAAATACGGAAACGCTTTTATTCCTATGCAATTTCAGAATAGCGCTAATGTAGAGATTCATGAAAAAACAACTGCTCTTGAAATATATAATGACACCGAAGGTCAGGTAGATATTCTGGTAGTTGGCGTTGGAACTGGAGGGACTATTTCCGGGACAGGAAACATTCTTAAACAAAAAAACAAAAACATTCATATTGTTGCCGTTGAACCATCTGACTCTCCCGTTTTATCTGGCGGAGAAGCAGGTAAACATAAGATACAGGGCATTGGAGCAGGTTTCATACCAAAAATTTTAAACAGAAATATTATTGATGAGGTATATACGGTAACCAATGATGAAGCAAGGAAAATGTCACAAAAATTGGCTGTAAAAGAAGGAATTTTCAGCGGGATTTCTTCCGGTGCAATCATGCATGCAGCGGTTGAAATAAGCAAAAGAAAAGAAAATCAAGGAAAAAACATTGTAGCATTTGTATGTGATACAGGTGAAAGATATCTAAGCACCCCATTATACAATCCAAATGCTGAATAACATTTAAAAAAATTATATTCTGAATTATGAGCAATAGAAAATCTGACCGGATTAACATAACAATAGAAAAATTAACAAAACCGGCAATGGATAAAATGTCATATATGCCAGGCCATAAAAAACCTATTCCTTCCGGAGAAATGATAGGCGAATTAGTGGAAAAAATCAGATCAGCTTTATTCCCGGGGTTTTATGGTGAATCTAAAATAAGCCCCGGAACAATAAAATACAATATAGGATATACCATTGAAAGAATTTATGATGAGCTAACCGAACAAATACGAAGGGGATTATGCTTCATATGTTCAGAAGTAAACAATAGAGAATGTGATGAGTACAGAGAGGAAGCACCTAAACTGGCATTAAATTTTATCGAACGATTACCCGAATTAAGAAGTAAACTTGAAAAAGATGTTATAGCAACGTATAAGGGAGATCCTGCATCCAAAAGCTATGCAGAAATTATTTTCTGTTATCCGGGTATCAGGGCAATTACAAATTACAGAATTGCACATGAACTCATAGACCTAAATATCCCATTATTGCCCAGAATAATAACTGAAATGGCTCATAGAGAAACCGGAATAGACATTCACCCAGATGCAAAAATTGGAGATAGTTTTGTAATAGACCACGGCACGGGAGTTGTGATAGGCGCTACATGTATAATAGGCAACAATGTAAAAATTTATCAAGGTGTAACCCTTGGTGCAAAAAGTTTTCCATCAGACGAAAAGGGTTTTCCCATAAAAGGAATTGAGAGACACCCAATAGTAGAAGATAATGTGGTGATTTATGCAGAAACTACAATACTTGGAAGAGTGACAATAGGAGAGGATACAATCATTGGCGGTAATGTTTGGCTTACAAGAAGCATTCCTCCAAAATCAAGAATTATTCAGCAAAAAGCCCAAACCATGAACTTTCTTAATGGAGAAGGGATTTAATTAGATAATTTACACAGCATAATAAAATCTTGCAGAAAATCCTTTTCGCTCGAAAGGATATTCTGAAGGATTAAATGCCGGATTAAACGGAAAATTTGGTGTTACTAATAATCCCACACTTGACATGGCTATCAACCCGGATTTCGGGCAGGTTGAAGCCGATCCTTCTGAAGTAAACCTCACGGCTTATGAAACCTACTTCAATGAAAAACGTCCATTCTTTATTGAAGGAAGCAACATAATGAACTTCAAGCTGATGCAATTTGGGGATTTTATGAACGATAACTTATTTTATTCAAGAAGAATTGGGAGGTCTCCAATTTATCATCCAGATACAGAAGAGGAAGAATATGTAAACATACCAGATAATACAGCAATCTTAGGTGCTTTAAAATTAACAGGAAAAACAAAAAACGGCTGGTCTGTTGGTATACTGGAAAGTATGACTCAGAAAGAAAAGGCAGAAATTAGCGATGGCAACAACACAAGATACGAAGCGATTGAGCCACTTAGCAATTATTTTCTTGGTCGGGTTGAAAAAGATTTTAATGAAGGGAATACCCTGTTTGGAGGTATGTTCACATCCACCACAAGGAACATTGATGCTGAACACCTTAATTTCCTCCATGACCAGGCTTATACGGGGGGAATTAACTTTCAGCATCAATGGAAAGACAAAACCTATTTAATTGGCGCCAAGGGAATTATGAGCCATGTAAAAGGAGATGAGAATGCCATAATAAAAACACAACGATCTTCAGCAAGATATTATCAACGTCCGGATGCAGAACACCTTTCGGTTGATTCTACTAAAAACGCACTTACCGGCCATGGTGGTAGTCTTATGTTCTTAAAACTAGGAAAAGGTAATTTTCAATATGGAGTGTTTTTCAACTGGAAATCACCGGGCCTGGAATTGAACGATATGGGATACCAGCAAGATGCTGATCAGCTTTCTGAATTGGCATTTGCCAGTTATAGAACTCTTAAACCATTTAGCATTTTCAGAAGATTTAACATCAATATAAACCAGTGGCAATTATGGGATTATGCTGGTACATCAATGGTTACCGGTGGAAATTTTCAAATGAATATGGATTTTAAAAATTACTGGGAATTCGGATATGGCATAAATGCTAATTCATCATCAATGAATAAAACAGCTTTAAGAGGCGGGCCCTATCTTAAAGATCCAGCTACAATAAACTACTGGTGGTACGCTTCTTCAGATCATCGAAAAAATTTTAGGGTAAGGTTTGGACACAGCCAAAACTGGAGCAAATATGATCATTCACACAGTAACAATATTTGGGCAGAAATATCTTACCGGCCGCATAATACACTGGATATCTCTTTAGAACCATCTTTTGCAGTAAGTGATAACAACCTGCAGTATGTCGCTACGGATGAACAACCCGGAACAAACAATTATTTGATGGCAAATATTGATAGAAAAACAGTTAGAATGTCTATAAGATTAGACTTGAGTTTAACCTCAGAATTCTCCCTGCAATACTGGGGACAACCTTTCATTGCAACTGGCGACTACAGCAATTTCAAACGTATTACAAACAGTACAGCTGGAAATTACCACGACAGATTCGAAAATCTTGATGGTAACAGGGTAAACTATATTGAAGACGAAAAAATATATGAGTTTGATATGAACAATGACGGGAATTCAGATTACTCTCTGGAGGATCCAAATTTTAAAGTCTTTCAGTTTAGGTCTAACCTTGTTGCCAGATGGGAATATACACCGGGCTCAACAGTATACCTGGTCTGGAGTCAAAACAAAGATGACTATATAAGCGACGGACCTTTTAACTTTAAAAAAGATGCAAATCATCTGAATAATATTTTCCCACATAATGTGTTTCTCGTAAAGCTTACGTACAGATTAGGTCTCTAATCAGCCATAAACAAAGCTAAAGCGTTCAACAGCAATTGTGCTATAAGCCGGATTGGAAATAGGATCTATCGCTTCTTTTATTGCATAGAAAAGCCGGAGGGACATAAGACTGTTGCTTATAAACAACAAAAGCATGGATTAGGTTTTTTTATGCTATAAAAAGATTAGACTGAACGACTTATCTATGAAAAAATCATACTCAAAATCAAATCTTAACCCAAATAATTCATAGTTGTCGAAATTTATGAATAATGCAGTCTGGAATGTAATTTTGAGTTGAAGAAACAAACATCTTAAGAATAAAAAATGTTTATTTTTGTTGTTAATAATGACACAAAAATAAACATATAAATACAGTCCTATGGAAGTCACAAAAAATTATAGCATAAAAAAAATGATTCAAACAATTTTCATTCTTTCTCTCGCAGTTATAACAGTTTCCTGCAATCAAAATGATAAAAATGAAATGCAGGTTGCTATTCTGCATACAAATGATATGCATGCCAGTATTGACAATATGGATAAATTGGCTGCCTATAAACAACAGATGGATAAGAAATATGACCATGTATTCCTGGTTAGCGCAGGTGACATTTTTAGCGGTAATCCTGTAGTTGATGAATATGAACAAAAAGGGTACCCAATAATTGATTTAATGAATAAGGCAGGGTATAACCTTTCAGCTATTGGTAATCATGAATTTGACTACGGGCAAGAAGTCCTTGCTGAACGAATGGAAGAGGCCAACTTCCCTTTCATATGTGCAAACATTAAAACAGAAGGAACTTCACTCCCCCAACCTGACCCTTACGCAGTTTTAGAGGCCGGTGGGAAAAAAATATTTATACTGAGCCTGATAGAGATATGGAATGATGGCTTACCTTCAACCCATCCCCTGAAATTGAAAGGGCTTGAATTCGAACATCCAGAAGAAACAACGCAAAAGTACATGGAGATGAAAAAGGATTATGACGCATTTATCGGGCTGACACACCTGGGACATAAATCGGATATAAGACTTGCAGAGAAATTCCATGGGTTTGACTTAATCATTGGTGGGCATTCCCATACACTAACTGAAAAAGCAAAAAAAATAAACAACACATGGATTGTCCAGGCGGGTGATGACATAAACCATGTAGGTAAAGTGATTCTGACGTTTAATAAAGACTCGCTGACAAACATTGATACAGAGGTATTTAACCTGGGGTCTTATAAAAAGAAAGATAAAAAAATCACATCTCTTATTGAAAAATACAATAACAATGAAGCACTGCAAGAAATAATAGGAATTGCAGAAGAATCAATAAAAGGTAAAGAAGAACTGGGAGCTTTGTTTACTGATGCTCAAACAGAGACCCATAACCTGGATTTTGCATTCCAGAATAATGGTGGAATAAGAATCCCTGAAATTCCAAAAGGAGAAATCGCAGTAAGCACCATTTACAAGCTTGACCCATTTGGCAATGAACTGATGGAATTTGAAATGAAGCCTTCTGAAATGAAATCTTTACTTCGCTATGCGTATCAGAAGCGTAAAGAACCCTCACTGCAAGTCGGAGGAGGTTCTTACACTCTTTATGTCAACGATGATAAGGAATTACAGAAAATTGTTATAAAAGATGAAAACGATAATACCTTGCATCCTGATTCGACATATAGTGTAGGACTGAATAGTTATATTTCCAGCTCTTATACATTTGAGCATGCTGATTCCGGGAGGTCTTTATACGTTACCACTGCAAAAAATCTTATTAAATATATCAGAGAAAAAGAAACAATTAATTATAGCGGGGTGAAAAGGATTTTTGTGGAAGAAGCACAATAAATTTTTACTGAGAACAGGAAGTAACTAATTAAGAATGTAAAAAAAAGCCTCCGGGAATCCCGGAGGCTTTTTTTATAATTTCATCTAAATTTTGTCTGTTTCAACAACTTTCGCCAAAATGTCAGCATAAGGAATTAAAAGATATTTTTTCCCGTCTACTTCAGCTTCTGTTCCTGAAAATTCTTTGTACATTACAGTGTCTCCCACTTCAATAGCAGAATTTTCAATATCACTCACTGCAACTACTTTTGCCATTTTTTTCTTTTCTTTTGCAGAGTCCGGTATGATTATACCGCTTGCTGTTTTTTCCTCTTGTTTTTCTTCTGAAATATCCAATAATACGTTCTCGTTAAGTGGTTGTAATTCTTTCATTTTTTTTAAAATTTATAATTCGACTTATATTGATTATCCTCTGATTCCAAGCATTTCGTTTATTTTCGGCCTGTTAAAACCGACAACTATTTTGCCATTGATTTCTGTTTGAGGGACACCTTGCTGCCCACTTTTTCTTACCAATTCCTGTGCCATTTTTTGATCTTTGGA
>JBKGZD010000149.1:0-6452 GCA_046545795.1 Bacteroidales bacterium
CATTTATTCTCAACGGGTAATATGATATGTAAATCTTTTGCCATAATTACAGGTGTTTGCTAAGTTTTGGCAATTTATTAAATTGCACCAAATTTATAACTTATAAGATCCTGATGTTTGTAACCCCCTATCTATAATGCTATGGATGGTAGCAAAGGGTTTGTATTATATCATTAATTTGTTCAAAATGAGATATTTTTTACTTTGCGTTATTATATTTTTTGCAACTAATTTAATGGGATATTCCCAGGAGGATAATTCAAAACTTACTGTTGAAGGGGTCAGAATTACCATTAAAGAAAATGATACATTATATGTGAACGGAAATGTTCATGTTAAGGAAAATACTCAAAATGGCTATAACATTCATAACGAAGGAAATGTGATAATAACAGATACTTTATTGAGCGATGTAGATTCATTGTTTCTATCCTCATCCAACAAAAAACTTTCCGAAGAGTCATCCGAAAAGAAAGCGTTTGGGGTGGTTACTTTTAAAGGCAACCGACCAAAATATGTCTCCGGCGATTCGATATTCTTTGCCAGCTTGAGAGTTGAGGATACTACCCTGTCGCTGGATACGAATATTTTTGTTTTTGGTAGTATTAGCTTAAATCAGAACAATCAAAGCAAAATATTCTTAAACGGGAATGATATTCAGCTTTATAATTTAGACCCAAATATTAATATGAGCACAGGTATCATAGATTCCTCAGAAAAATCTGTACGGTCAGAAACAAATAATTCCCGGATCTATGATGATAGCACAGGCATGATAAAGGCCTATAAGTATAACAAAACTATGCCTGCCAATCTTGGTTTTTATATAGATGACGCTAATTATGGCAATATTTTCGTACATCGCTTTCATATACCTGAGCCAAATGTCACTAATGGAAGTATGGCAGAGGGATATATCATAAAAGAGGCCCCGGATAATTCTAACACCAATATAGGAAATTCAAGTCGAATCGAAATTCACTATCTGGATACCAACCTTACCGGCCCAATGCTTACAGGTACAAGTGAACTTGGCATTTTTCAGAATACGTTTTCAGATAATAACAGAACCTATTATAAAAATATAGGCAACGATCATGATCGGGATAACAAAATAATTAGTGCGAGTGGAGATTTTAAAGCCGGACGCTATACGATTGCAGAAATCAATTGTGATAACCCACCTTCGGTAAATATCCCAACTGATACAATTGTCTGCCTCGATAAGGATGAAAATTCATTTTCATATACTCCTGTTATTAATCAAGATAACCAAATTGCTGAATATACGTGGAAATACAGATGGGATGACACAATTCTAAAACAGCATGAAGAAACATTTACACTGACTGAGGATTCAATGAAGACAAAAATTGACGGAACCATAAGAGCCAGTCTGAAAATAACAGACTCAACTGGCTGTGTAAGCAGAGATACAATGGATATAACAATAAAACCGGAACCTGAATTATATATAGACTATTCGACAGCCCTGGGAACTCCTGAAATATGTGCTTACGATACAGTGTCTTTTTATGACACTTCAATAACCAGGGGAGCTATGTTATGGGAAATGGCTGACGATTTTGGAACATCCTCAACTAAAGATACATTAAAAATTGCATTCGATAGTTCTTTTGCTCAAAATCCCGGTGAGTGGACTATAAAAAAAGTTACCAAAACCAACCGGTATGGTTGCAAAGCAGACACTGCTGTGTCATTAAAAGTGTTCCCTGTTCCGGATATAAAATTCTTTTCGGAAAAACCGAATTGTGCAGGAACACCTCTAAAACTCTTTAATGAAACAACTATAGATGACTCTTCAATAGGAAGTGCTGCTGTCGATGCTTTTGTTTGGTCAATGGATAACAAGGATACAATAACTGTAACCGATAGCTTTCATTCTGCAAATCACGTAGACTGGTATCAAACAGATACCATCAGTGAATCTGACAGAAGTCCGGACCTTCATTATTCTTCTTCAACTACAGGTGACATGAATATAAACCTCTATGCTAAAACCAGGAATGGGTGTATTTCTGATACTTCAATTATGGTTACTATTCACGACTCTGTGGAAGCTGATATAAAAACATTATCTGATGAACCTTATTGCTTGGGGGATACAATACAGTTTGCTACAGGCTCTAAATCCTCTGAGTCGGGGGAGATTGACGAATATAAATGGATTTTTCCGGATGACACACTATCAAAATGGCAAAAAAACGAAACTGTTAATTATATTCCTTCAATAACAGGTGAGATAGACGTAAAACTTGTCGTTATTGGAAAAACAGGATGTACAGACACGAGCAAACTTCAAATTTCGGTTCACACTGTTCCTGAAGCCGATTTTTCTGTTAAAGAACCCGTTTGTTATGGGGACACAAGCCTTTTTGAAGTTAATGATATAAATAACTCAGACACATTAAGATGGGAAATGGAAGACGCAACTTTTATCACAAATCCGAATGATAAAGCTGAATACGCTTTCCAGGGAAGCGGTGAAAAAGATATAAAATTAACTGTGACAAATAAACATGGGTGTAAAACCGTGAGAAGCGATACCACCTTTATTGGATCAATTCCCAGGGCTTCATTTGCAACATTTGATAAATGCCTGAATGCACAAAATTCAGATACGATCATACTAAATAAATCAAATAATGAAGGATTATCGGAATATGCAATAAGTACAAACTATTCATGGGATTTTGGAGATGGTTCAAAAAGTTTCAGTAAACAACCTCTGAAACAATATGAAGACCCTGGACAGTATAATGTTACCCTAACCAGTGTTACAGAGTACCTTTATAAAGATAGTCTGAGTTGTGAAAGCAGGAATAATAAGGACATAAAAATATTTCCGGTTGCACAGGCAAATATTTCTGTTAAATCAGAAGAGATATGTCAAAATGAAAAAATAAATCTAAGCGCCCAAACAAACATGCCTGATTCGATAGATCATTATATATGGAATTTGGGGGATACTATCATGGAGGATTACGAAGACAACTCAATTGACTACGATTTCCAGAAAAGCGGCAAATCAAAAATATCAATGACTGCGGTTACAAATAATGCGTGTAGAGATACTGCAACAAAGACTTTAATTGTTCGTTCTGCACCTCTTGCTTCATTCGAGTCAGATAGTGTTTGTTTTAACGAAACAATTGAATTGGAGGCCGATGCAGATGAAAACCATGGGAATTGTGACTATAAATGGAATATCGATGATGGCTCACAAATCTTTACCGCTCAAACGATTTCGTATAATCCCCAAAATACGGGGAAGCAGAACATTGTTCTTTCTGTTAAATCAGACGTTGGCTGTGAATCTATTGATACGGGACATGTAATTGTACATGAGCTTCCGGAAAACAACCTACAGAATAATTTACCGGATACATTAACCAGATGTGATGATGAAGTTACTTTAAATGCATATAGTCCCGGCTGCTTTTACTCTTGGTCCAATGGTTCAACCGACCATAAAATAACCGTGCAGCAAGACGGGGAATACAGCGTTAAAGTAATCGACTCGTTGACTGGATGTAGCAGCTCAAGTAGTGTTTATGTAGACCTTAACAGCAAACTTAATGTCGATCTCCCTGCAGACACTGCTGTATGTGGCGGTATAAAACTTGATGCCGGGTATTCGGGTGAAAATATCAATTACAAATGGAATACAGGATCGACAAATCGTACTTTGAATGTTACTGAAAGCGGAAATTATTCAGTAGAAGTTTCTTCAGCCAATTGCACTGCTTCGGCTAATACGCAGGTTACGGTGAATGAGCAACCCGAACCTGATTTCAATTCAACTTATTTTGAAACATGCGTTTCGGATAGCATTCCTATTGACGCAGAAATTCCGGAAGGTGATTCCTATTTGTGGACTAATCTCAATAATGGCGAAACTTTTACCGGTAAAAGGCGGATTTTTAGTTCAAATACACCAGGAAGAGAAAAATACAGGATTAAAATAACTACTGCTGACAATTGTTCTGCATCAGAAAAATTAACTTTTCAATTCCGGGGAAAACCTGATTTGGAACTAGGGGCAGATACTTCTATTTGTCAAAATGAGGATTTACTTTTGGATGCAACATCTTCAACAGCTGTAAGCTATGAATGGAGTACGGGGGAAACAGGTTCTTCCATAAGTCCTACTGCTGCCGGCAATGAGCAGGAAACAAAATCCTATTCAGTGCAGGTTGAGAATGAATATGGATGTAAAGCAAGTGACAGCGTGAATGTAACATTTTACCCGGTCCCTGAAATTTCCCTTCCGGAGCAAATTAGTTCATGTAAAAATGAAAGTGTAACCCTCAACGCTTCAACACCTTTTGCATCAGAATACAAATGGAATACCGGTGAAACGGATTCTTTAATCCATATTACAGAAAATGACATCAACATGGGCACTTCAGCGCCATTTTATGTGACTGTTACCAGTGAACAAAATTGTTCCGCTGTTTCCAATAATGCTTATGTGGAATTCATAGAACCTCCTGAACCTGTATTACCAGATTCTATTGAAGGGTGTAACCAGGTTACATTAAACGCAGGCAATTATGGAGCTGACTATAACTGGAGCAATGGTTCTCAGGAACAAACAATAACGGTCTATGAAACAGGTCGCTATACAGTCGATATTCAAAACAGCAATGGATGTGCTATCTCTGATACAGTTCATGTTACCGTCAATCATGTAACAAAACCCTATCTGGGTCCAGACATACCAATATGTGAAAATGAAGAAAAAATTCTTAGAACCGGAATTCATGATGATCAATATAGTTTTGAATGGAATGGATATTCAACGGGCGATACGATGCTTATTGCCAGTGCAGGAACCTACTGGGTAAAAGCAATACATGAGAACGGATGTACAGCAACTGATACCATACAAGTAACAGAGAAAGAATCCCCTGAAGTAGATCTCGGGTCGGATACCTATATGTGTAATGAAGACAACATCGTGCTGGATGCGGGCGATGACGGTCTGTTTTATGAATGGGGCAGCAGTGAGGATACTTCAGCTTATTCAAGGACTTTAGAGGTTTCTGACACCGGCAGTTATTGGGTATCCGTAAAGTCTGGTGATGGATGTATAACCCATGATACGATAAACATAAAACATACCAATCACTCCATAGAAGCTGACTTTATTACACACAGTAAACTTATTTCAGGGGACTCGGTGAAATTTATAGACATGTCTCATCCCACTCCAACAAGTTGGCTATGGGAATTTGGTGATTATACTTCATCGGTCCTGCAAGACCCGGTTCATGTTTATTATGGCAAGGGCAGATACCGGGTGGTGCAACATGTCAGCAATGGATATTGCAGTGCGACAAATGCAAAAATTATTGAAGTAGAAAAATCGGAAAAAGTTACTGACAGTACAGAGACCATAGAGGAAATAACTGATGGAAAGTACATTGATATAGCAAATGTATCAATCTATCCAAATCCGAACAAAGGCAGGTTCACAATAAAAGGTGATTTAACCACGCGTGCAGATTTATTTATCTATGTATTTGACATTATGGGAAAATTGACAACCATAAAAAAACTGGATGATGTAAAAACATTTAACCATCCTATGCATATCGAACAGCTACCGGATGGTATCTACATTATTAAATTACTGGCAGGAACCAACCACAAAACCTATAAGATCATTAAACAATAAAATAGTTAACATTTATGAAACCATTGCTACAAAAATTATTTTTTACATTACTCCTGGTAACAACTATGCTCCAGGGGTATGCCCAAATAGGTATTAATACGGATGACCCTGATGCATCAGCAATCCTTGATATAAAATCAGATAAAAGAGGGGTTTTGTTTCCCAGGATTGAAAAGAAAGACTTAGAAGATCTGCAAGAAAAAGATGCATTATTTTATTACAATAACAATGAAAAACGCTTCTATTATTACAACGCATCTAAATCAGACTGGCAGTGTATAAATCCCTTTAATTCAACAGAACCATCTCAAATCAAAGCGCCTGGTGATTTGGAGGTGAATTCTGATCTAACAGTAAACAACAATCAGGCGGTAAACAACAACCAGACTGTAAACAACAACCAGACTGTAAAAAACAAACTAACTGTGGAGTCTACATTGGAGGTTAATAGTGTTCTAGAAGCTAAACAAAGTGAAATTATTTTAAAGAAGGAAGTAGATTTAAATAATAGTTTGTCCGTGAAAAATAATTTAGATGTGGAGAATGGAGATGTAGATGTAAATAGTGGAGATTTAGATGTAAAAAAAGGCAAAATAAGCGGTAGAGGGAGTGTTCCAATAGGCACAATTGTTATGTGGAGTGGAAATACTATTCCAGATGGATGGGAGAAATGCGAAGGGGGTAGTTCCCATGGTGTTGACATTCCTGACTTAACCGATCGCTTTATTGTAGCGGGAGATAGTCCTGG
>JBKGZD010000150.1:0-6398 GCA_046545795.1 Bacteroidales bacterium
TAAGCGCCTATTTACCGTTTTCCGCAGTAATAAGAAAGTGATTGGGTAACTCATTACAAATATCTACTGACCGGAAATAAGCCTTTTTAAGGTGAACTTCTACGGTATTCGTTGAATATCGTTTTGCTGTTGGCGGACCATGTTCTGTTTCCTTCTTTTTCCAGTCAATAATAGCTATCTTCGCTCCGGAACTAAGAACACGGGAGCACTCTGTCAGTATTTTTCCCGGATCATCAAGTTCGTGGTATAAGTTTATCATAATGAGGCCATCAGAAGTATTATCAGCCAATGGAATTTCCGATTCTTTCATTTTAAGGGGTGAAATTGAGTTGTACTCAGGCATAACATATTCGGTCATATAGTCAATCATTTCATCCGCAATATCCAGGGCATATACCTTCTTTATTTCAGGTATTTCAGCGAATTGTTTGCTAAAAAAGCCAGTTCCTGCTCCTAAATCAATCAAAATGGCTCCTTCACTCAAATTCATCTTTTCTTTAATAAATGCCGGGGGAATATCCTTAAGCCTCTCTTTATCATTTAGTTTGTGTAGTTTAGCTGGATCAAATTTAAAACCTTTCATATCATATTATGTATTATTGATTTTAATCGATGTATTCTGAAACCAACTTTGTTAATTTATTGTGATTAATCGGTTTTGTAATATAATCATCACATCCTGCATTAAAAGCTTTTATCTTATCATTTTCCATTGCATAAGCAGTCTGGGCAATTACTATTAGTTCTGGCCTTTCTTTTTTTATTTGAATAGTAGCTTCAAAACCATCCATTTCAGGCAATTTAATGTCCATCAGAACCAAAACTATCTCTGGGTTTTCTTTCACCATGTCTACTGACTTTTGTCCATTTTCTGCATGAAGTATGTTAACATCCAGGCTTTCTTCAATTACCGATTGTATAAATTCTCTGGAGACTGGGTCATCCTCGACGATCAAAATAGTTTTCTTACCAATATTATCTTCTATTTTTGTTTGGCTTTTTTCTTCAGCTATTCTGTATTGTCCTGGAACCTTGTAAGGCAGGGTAAAATAAAAAACAGACCCTTTTTCAGGCTCGGTATCTACCCATATTTGCCCTCCAAGCATAATCACATAGGCTTTTGCAATAGCAAGACCCAAGCCTGAACCTTCGTAGGGCCTTGTAATGGTTGAATCTGCCTGTCTGAAGCTGTCAAAAATTACTTCTTTAATATCTTCCGGAATTCCAATACCTGTATCTTTCACGTAAAATTGCAGGACATCACCATCCAGGGTATATCCAAAGCGAATCGTTCCTTTATTGGTGAATTTAATCGCATTGTCAATTAAATCACGTAATATACGTTCTAATTTCGTTTCATCAATTTCTATAACGCTATGATTGTGAGACAATCCTGTTTGATACTGAAAATCAATTCCCTTCTTTTCTGCTTCCGGTAAAAATTGCTCATACAATCTCTTTACAACATCATTTACCGAAGCCTTATCATTATAAACCTTTGTTTCACCTGATTCAATAAGGGATATTTCAACTAAATCATTAATAAGATTCAACAATCGGTTACCACTGTATCTAATCATTTCGATAAACTCCATTTGCTTATCATGTAATTTACTGCTGGATTCAAGTAAATCGATAAAGCCCATTATTCCGTTCATAGGGGTGCGAACTTCATGACTTATGTTCTGAACAAATGCTGTTTTTAGTTTATCGCTCTCTTCTGCTTTCTCTTTGGCATTTTTTAGATCTTCAATCATCTTCTTTTTCTCTGTTATATCCTCTTTAACCGCAACAAAATGCCTAATATTCCCGTGATCATCAATTATGGGTGATATGATAGCGCTCTCCCATAAAAGTTCTCCGTTTTTCTTTTTATTTCTGAATTCACCATGCCAATCTTTGCCTGATAATATCGTTTCCCATAAACTCTTATAAAACAGTTTTGAATGATAATCAGATTTTAGCATACCCGGGTAACATCCAATAACCTCATTCAACTGGTATCCAGTCACTTCAGTATACTTTGGGTTTACATACTCAATAGTACCTTCGGCATCAGTTATTATAACACTCACCGGACTTTGCTCTATGGCTCTGCTTAGTAATCGAAGTTGAGCTTCAGACTGTTTGCGACTGGTAATATCCCTGGCAATATTCAAAACAGATTGCTCACCCCTATAGCTAATTGGACTGTTGCTAATCTCTACAGAAATAACCGACCCATTTTTTGCTTTGTATCTTGTTTCATACATTTGCTGTACAGGTGATTTCATGTATTCATCAACATTAAGTTCCTCCAGGTTCAAATCAATATCTGCAGGCCCTATAGAAAGGAACTCAGTTTTGCTATAGCCCAAAATATTAAGAGCAGATTCATTCACTTCTTTAAATTTACCATCTTTCCCAACTACAAAAACCATCTCATGCATTTTGTTAATCAGTTCTTTATACTCTTTTTGATGCTGTAAAAACTCTGTTAAATCGTTTATCACAGCCATAACTTCTTTCACCCGTCTATCTTTACCAAAAATGGGTATATAAGTAATTTTAAGGTGGCGGGTACCTCTGCGGGTATAAGTAAATTTTGTTTTTAATTTTTGAACTTTCTTAGATGCAAAAGCCTCTTTTATCAGACGAATCGTTTTATTGGAATCTCCTTCCTCCCATAGTTCTTCTTCCTTTTTTCCTGTGAAAAATTCAGGTGGATAGCCTGTTAAGCTAAGAACTGCTTTATTAACATACCTGATTTTCAATGTCCTATCATAAATTATAACTACATCAGGAATGTTTTCTAAAGCCCGGTAAAGTCTTTCAGTATTTTCATGAAGTTCCCGGTAAATATTTCTTTGCCGAAAACTATAAAACAGTGAAACAACTGCAGCGATAAGACCAATAATCAAAAGAATAAAGGCTGTTACAAACCAGCTTTCTCTATATGTTTCTTCCAGTACTTCCTTTCTGTTGATTTTTGAGATAATAAACCATGGTGTTCCTTCTATATTTTTCCCATAGGCAAATACCTTCTGGCCTTTATGATCAGTCGCCTCCAGAAAACCATCATAACCATTTGCTATTTTAACGGCAATATTATTCGTATCCCTGATTGAAAGAGAAGGTTGATATTGATTTGTTTCAATGTTTCCAAAATTATTGAGAAAAACAACGCTATCTGCTTTTTGTGTTATCAAAAAAGTTTCGGCTGTTTTCTCAGAAGTAGGCCAATCCTGAAGAAGGGGAAATAAATAATTATGTGGATCTAATTGGAAAATTAACACAGCCAGCAGGTTGTCCTGATTATCCCACAGGGGGGATAAAAAAGATATTAATGTCTCATTATGGGTTTTACATTTGAATAATTCTGTTGAAAGCTCTGTCTTTTTTTGAATTGCCTCTTGAATATAGGATTTATGGCAAGTATCCAAAGCTTGCCAGGAAGGGTCTGAAGATAATAAAAGAGTATTGTTTTCTGTAGCCAGTATAATCCTTTTTAGACCATGCTCTTTTTCTATAGCTTTTAGCTGTCTGATTATTTCTGAAGAATCACTCCTTTCCCCGCTCCCTAACCATTGTTCTATTGAAGATCTTATAAATTTGTTTTCTCCAATGATTTTTACATCATACAGTTCATCCTCATACCAGTATGATATCTCTCTTGACTTTATTTTTGAAATGGTTTCAAGATTGTTTTTATATTCAACCCTTACTTTGTTGGACTCATTTATATAAAACAAATATCCCATGAACAGACCAAGGATAATAGCTAATGAAAAAGTTAGAATCAGGAAGTACTTTCGATTGGTTTTCTTCAAAAATTTTATCATTAAGACTATTTTTTGATAACTATTAGGTTTAGGTTAGATTAAATATAAAAAAAAAATCCCAGAGTTACAAGTCTGATTATACCCAGGAGTGTTTTATCTTTTTGAACTGAATCCAGGGTTGATATTATTAATTTTCAATTAAAACCTAACATTTTAATAATCAACATATAAAAATGTTTATTGTTTAAAATTTTATAAGCTGAAATATTTTATTCTATTTTTGTTCAGATTAAACGGTCTCTTGGATATTTTGTCTTAAAGTTTTTAATAGAAAAAACATGGAAATCAATCTTATCATTCAGCAAATATTCATTCTTTTAGTGCTTGCGTTAATTGGTGTGATAGCAGTTAAGAGAGGGATTATTAAAGATGAAATTAAAACGGGATTATCACAAATCATTTTCAATATCACCTTGCCCTTTTTAATTATTACCCAGGTATCGTCCCTGGAAATTAACAAAGAAATTTTGTTGAATTGGTTAATCGTTATTGTACTTGTTTTTCTATCTATAATTTTCTTTTTAGTACTTGGTAAAATAACCGATCGCATTCTTAAGCTTCCACCCAAAAAGTCAATAATACACATTCTGCACACTGCCTTCACAAATGCCGTATTTCTTGGATTTCCCATACTTGATGCTCTTTTCCCGGGTGGTGAAGGTATTTTGTATGGCATAATTTATTTCCTGGTACAAAATACTACCATGTGGACATTAGGTGTTTATTTACTCACCAGGGAAAAAGGCAAGAAAACCAATAAAATTGATGCTGTTAAAAAACTACTCAACCCGAATACCATTGCATTTTTTATAGGACTGGCTATGTTGTTTTTAAACATCCAGATTCCAGGATTTATGTTCGATTCATTACATGGATTTGGAAAAACAACCTTATACCTCGCTATGCTTTATGTTGGAGCAATGCTTGCAGATTTTCATTTCAAAACCATAGTGAGAGATAAAACTACGTTTATTTTAAGTCTGAATAAGCTCATAATCGGACCTATCCTATTTATTTTTATCTTAAAAGCATTGGTTGTTTTTACACCTTTGTCTTTGAATCAGACTGCGCTGACTGTCATTGTACTGGAAGCAGCGATGCCATGTCAAACCCTGATGGTAATACTGGCAAAAACATTTAACAAAGATGATGTTTATGCCACACAAAACCTTTCTGTGTCAACATTATTAAGCATAGTTACCCTGCCTTTAATATATTTTATCAGTCAAATTATCTTATCAACCAGTTAACAAATCAGTCATTAAACACCGTGTCAGGCTTTTGGTGGAATAAAATAATTTTTTTGAATACTAAAACCTTGTTAATGAGATTATAGCCTAGTTTATGTATATGGAAGATTTCTTTATCTGCTTTTCAATATAAAAAAACAGATATTACTATCGTTTTAACAAAAAAGCACTAATTTCGATAGGGTAAAATGAAAGTTATGGGTCATATAGTTGAAATAAAAAATGATAAGGCCTTTATCGAGTAATAACATTTAAAACATACTACTATGAAAACAATGAAAGAAACACGGAATAAGGGGAGTTTCACCAGAATACTCCTGCTGGCCATAACAATTATAGGAGGAACCAGCTTTATCTTCAACGACGCAACTGCCCAGGAATTCAAGAGCAAACTAGAGGATAAAGAAGACGTTCTTGATGAATATAAAGCTGAAAAAATCGATACCAATTATACTTTCAGATGGAATGATGAAATTGAAAACTGGGAAGTGTATAAGCGTGAAATTGATTACCTTACTAATGGCCATATTTTTGCTACTTATAAACAGAGATTTTCTGAAGAAGACAGTGCATGGATTAACCATGAACGAAGCATAAATGACTATAATGAGAATGATGAACTTGTCGAAACGCTTCATCAGAAGTGGAATGAAAAAATGGGTGAATGGATTAATTTAAAAATCAAAACCATTACTTATAATGACAGGGGAGAAAGAAGAGAAGTATTGCATCATGAATGGCGTCAAGCCATAGATCAGTGGATTAGTACGGTAAGGTATCTGATAACCTACAACCGTGAAGGTGAAGAAAGCAATATTCTTATCCAGACATATTCAGCAGAGGAACAGGAATGGTCGCCTCATATCAAGTATTCATTTTCATACAAAGATGGCTTTGGCTACCCGGATGAAACTTTCGTTCATCAATGGGATCCCTATTCACAGACCTGGGAACCAAGAGGAAAATATCAGATGAGACATGACGGACGCGGTAACAAAACGCTTGAAACCCATGTAAACTATAACCCAAGCATGGATAAGTGGATTAACAGTACTCAATACGACAGAGATTTCAAAAAAGATTTACTGAAAGAAGAAATAATCCGCAGATGGAATTTCCATACAGAAGAATGGGTGAATGCTGTTCGCAATCAACATGAATATGACGAAGATGGTGAGCTGAAAGAAACCACCGAAGAACAATGGAACAGGGATGCCGAAGAATGGGTTTTAAACAACAGATATTTATATGGTGATCTGGAAGAAATAATGTCGCAGCAAGAAAAATCTAACGATACTGAACAATAATCTGTATGAAAGAAGAGGCT
>JBKGZD010000151.1:0-6301 GCA_046545795.1 Bacteroidales bacterium
AGCGTAATAGGAAATTAACATTAAAACTATGGTAAAAATACAAGACAAGCTAAAATTCAGAGATGATTTCCCCCCCGTTTCAACGGAAGAATGGGAGGAAAAGATTCTAAAAGACCTGAAAGGAGCAGATTACGAGAAAAAATTAATCTGGAAACCCCTGGAAGGATTTAAGGTAAGACCATATTACCGGGCCGAAGACCTTGGAAAAATAAAATACCTGGAGGCTCTTCCTGGTGTATTTCCCTATGTAAGAGGCAAAATGGATAAAGAAAATAATTGGTATATCCGCCAGGATATTGACACAAAGAATGGTATAGAAGAGTCCAATAAAAAGGCTTTAGAGATACTTCAAAAGGGAGTGGATTCCTTGGGTTTCATCATTAATGAAGAAAAGGACTTTAAAAAAGATGATTTGAATAAGCTCCTGAAAGATATTTGCATTCCGGCAATAGAGCTGAATTTTGTAGCTAATCATGGTTCAATGAAAATCGTTGATCTGCTGATTGAACGACTTGAAAATGAAGATTTTAATAGTGCTGAGCTTACGGGTAGTGTCGATTTTAATCCCCTGGGTAATTTAACCATTAAGGGCAAATTCTGTAAATCAGCCGATTATTCTTTTGACCAGTGTAAAACGATAATAGAAAAAGGAAAAATTTTACCTTCCTTCCATGTGCTCCAGGTAGATGCTTTTCACGTTCATAATGCAGGAGCAACTGCTGTGCAGGAATTAGGGGCAGCCCTCGCAATGGGCAATGAATACCTTGCTAATCTGACTGAAAAAGGTTTAAACATAGATGACATAGCTTCAGCAATGAGGTTTAAATTTGGTTCCGGTTCCAGCTATTTTATTGAAATTGCAAAACTGAGAGCAGCAAGAATGTTATGGGCAAAAATCGTTGAAGCTTATAATCCTTCAAACGAAAGTTCTGCTAAAATGTATATCCATAGTGAAACTTCACACTGGAATCAAACTATTTATGATCCTTATGTAAATATGCTGAGAGGAACTACAGAGTCTATGTCAGCTGCTCTAGGTGGTGCAGATTCTATAATTGTAACTCCTTATGATAAGGCTTTTGAAACACCTACTGAATTTGCCGGAAGAATTGCCCGGAATACACAGATTATCCTGAAAGAGGAAGCATATCTCGATAAAGTGGTTGACCCTGCAGGAGGTTCTTATCTTATTGAAAACCTTACTCAATCGATAGCAGAGCATGCATGGTCGCTATTCCAGGAAATTGAAAACGCAGGTGGGTATATTGAAGCCTTTAAGAAGGGATTAATCCAGGAAAAAATTAAAGAAGTTGCTAATAAACGTAACCACAATATCGCAGCCAAGAAAGAAGCACTCGTTGGAGTTAATTTATACCCAAATCCAAATGAGGTGATGGAAAAAGGTTATAATGAAGATACTGTAGAATCTTCCTCGCAAGAAGCCGGAGATGCCATTGCTGAGCCTCTGAAGCCCTATAGAGGGGCCGAAGAAATTGAGCTGATGCGTCTTAAAACAGACAGAAATGCAGACCGAAGACCCAAAGTATTCCTTTTAACAATTGGCGATAAAACAATGAGACGGGCAAGGGCACAATTCTCATCAGGTTTCTTTGCTGCTGCCGGCTTTGAAATTATTGACAACATTGGTTTTGATACTGTGGAAGAGGGAATAAAAGAAGCTAAAGAAAAAAATGCAGAAATAATTGTCATATGCAGCTCAGATCCTGAATATCCTGAAATCGCACCAAAAGTTGCGGAAATGGCCGAAAATGACAATATTGTAGTTGTTGCCGGGTATCCCAAAGACAGTATTGAGATGCTAAAAGAAAAAGGCATTCAGTATTTCATACATATTAAGTCAAACCTTATTGAAACTCTACAGAAGTTTCAGGAAGAATTGGGTATTGTTTAACTGCATCAAAAAAAAAGAAAATATGAGACCAAATTTCAACAATATAAAATTTGAAGGTGATAAAAAGAGTGGTGGTAAAAAATCACCACAATATCAATCAAACTGGGAAACACCTGAGAAAATCAAAGTAAAACCAGTATACACAAAAGAAGATATTGAAAACCTTGAGCATCTTGATTATGCAGCAGGGATTCCACCCTATCTTCGCGGACCTTACTCAACGATGTATGCTATGCGTCCGTGGACTATCAGGCAGTACGCAGGATATTCCACTGCTGAAGAGTCGAATGCTTTTTACAGAAGAAATCTTGCTGCAGGACAAAAGGGTTTGTCAGTTGCTTTTGATTTAGCTACACACAGGGGATATGATTCAGACCACCCGAGAGTAACAGGCGATGTTGGTAAAGCCGGAGTAGCTGTGGATTCCATCCTTGATATGAAGGTATTATTTGATCAGATACCACTGGATCAAATGACAGTATCAATGACAATGAATGGAGCGGTACTTCCGGTTATGGCATTTTATATAGTAGCCGGAATGGAGCAGGGAGTGCCTGTGGAGAAACTAAGCGGAACAATACAAAATGATATTCTTAAAGAATTTATGGTGAGAAACACCTATATTTATCCTCCTGAATTTTCAATGAGAATAATTGCAGATATCTTCGAATATACTTCCAAGAAAATGCCCAAATTTAACTCAATATCAGTTTCTGGTTACCATATGCAGGAAGCCGGGGCAACAGCGGATATTGAACTGGCATATACATTGTCAGATGGCCTTGAATATATTCGCGCTGGATTGGATGCCGGGCTCGATATAGATGCTTTTGCACCGCGAATCTCATTTTTCTGGGCAATTGGAATGAATCATTTTATGGAGATTGCTAAGATGCGTGCTGCCAGAATATTATGGGCAAAAATCGTTAAGCAGTTTAATCCTAAGAATCCTAAATCAACAGCCTTGAGAACGCATTCACAAACATCCGGGTGGAGTCTTACTGAGCAGGATCCATTTAACAATGTTGCCCGGACTTGTGTAGAGGCTTTAGGTGCAGCACTTGGACACACACAGTCTCTTCATACGAATGCTCTTGACGAAGCGATTGCTCTTCCAACTGATTTCTCAGCCCGTATAGCAAGAAATACACAAATTTACCTGCAGGAAGAAACCAATATTACACAATCCCTTGACCCATGGGCTGGATCATATTATGTTGAAAAGCTCACCAAGGAGATAGCAGACAGGGCATGGGAACATATAAAGGAAATTGAAAGCCTGGGCGGAATGACGAAAGCCATTGAAACCGGTGTTCCGAAAATGCGTATTGAAGAAGCTGCTGCAAAAAAACAAGCCAGACTTGATACTGGTAAAGAAGTTCGTGTTGGTGTGAATAAGTACAGACTTGAAAAAGAAGAGCCGATTGAGATATTGGACGTGGATAATACTGCAGTACGTGAAGCTCAGTTAAAAAGACTGAAAAAACTGAAAGAAGAAAGAAACGAAGAAGAAGTGAAAGAAGCCCTGGCTAAGATAACTAAATGTGCAGAAACAGGGGAAGGGAATCTGCTGGAACTTTCTGTTGAGGCAGCTCAGAAAAGAGCTACACTGGGAGAAATATCTTATGCATGCGAAAAAGTTGCAGGGAGATATACAGCTGTTACCCGCTCAATATCAGGAGTGTACTCTTCAGAGTCTAAAGATGATAGTAAGTATCAACAAGCCAAAAATCTTGTAAAACAGTTCGCTGAGAAAGAAGGCAGACAGCCACGTATAATGATAGCGAAAATGGGACAGGACGGCCACGATAGAGGCGCTAAAGTTGTTTCCACAGGGTATGCCGATCTTGGATTTGATGTTGATATCGGGCCGTTATTTCAGACCCCTGAAGAAGCCGCAAGACAAGCAGTGGAAAATGATGTACACATTCTTGGCGTTTCCAGCCTTGCAGCAGGACATAAAACATTAGTGCCACAAGTGATTGAAGAATTAAAAAAACTCGGAAGGGATGATATTATGGTAATTGTTGGAGGAGTTATTCCTTCACAGGATTACCAGTTCCTTTATGACCAGGGCGTGGTCGGCGTCTTTGGACCCGGCACACCAATCCCGGATGCAGCCATTGAAATTTTGAATATTTTGCTAGATGAAGAATAATTAAAATTTTTGATTAGCATAAAAATCAACCTCTGTAATAAACTTGCAGAGGTTTTTTTATTTATGAGTTTTCATAAAACATACTGTTGATTAACAGCTCAAATTTGAATAACTCAGTTCTTGCCATGTAGAAGTTACTATTAATAAATTATACAGCTATTTGTATAATCCATTGCAGTTGAGTTTATTGGATTTGTTACATACTTGAGTCTCTACTTATTAATATTAAATTTTTCTCCTTTCCTTTACTCTTCCAAAAATTATCTATAACTTTATTATCGGTTAATATAGAAAACTTCTTTCAAAGCTATGATTATTAAGGGGAATGATTTTGGGGCAATTTTTGATAACAACCTGTATTAGTTCACACCATAAAATTATAAGTAAAATATGCAAAAGTTTGTTGGTTATATTCTCTCTTTTTTGATGTCCTTATTTTTTATGCTTTTAGGCATATCAACCGGGCAGTGTCAGCCGGGAATCAAATCCATGGAATGGGGGTCCAATCTGAAAATTAATCTTCAGCTTACTAATGATAGTAGCTATACGCTTAATATAGACACATTACATCATACCGATCAGACAGTTGGCCGTAGAGCAAAGAAATATACTCACTATCCAGCCCGTTTATCAGAAGAATTTATTACTCAGCTTGAACAGATTGAAATTGATTCTTTTAATGTCTCAGACAATAAAACATCTACTGTCGACGCGTCGGGAGTAACTTTGTGGAGTTCATTGCATCACTTGATTGGTGGTGAATGGGCGCATTTTACGAATACTATTCTTTATGCACTTGAAAAGAATTATCTACAGCTAAAAGCTCCTTTGATGAAACGTCCTGAAACAAACTGGAGACCATCTCCAATGACAGAGTCATATAAACGGACGAGGAAATGGGCTTATTATGTTCCGGTGGATCAACGCCTGGCTCAGAAGGAATACAAAATTCAGAAAAAAAACGATGAGCTTGGGGCTCTCAAAGACGTGCCCAATGAATTTATTGAACTTTTCCTGGAAACAAACAATAGAGAATATGGGCGAATGAAAGAACGAAATGAAAAAGATAAAATAGCAAAAATAGATCTTGTGAAGCTCCTCATAGGCGCTAAATATTTGAGCACAGTTCAAATTGATTATATTAAAACAATGGTGATGAAAGCCATTAATGAGCATTCAAAAAAAGAACTTCCCTCAATCATTATCTTTAACAACTTTAATGCTGCAGTAGCAATGAGTCTTAATGAAAATGGATATAAAGCAGAGAAAATCACATTTAACGATAAAAATATCTCTGAAACTCAGCGGCAGGAAAGAGAAAAGGCCATTAGGACTATTGTTGATAATATAAACAAAACCAATAAGGAACTCTTTAAAAAAAGACTGGAAAGTTATTATACCGATTAAAATATATCCCAATTAAAATAGGCAAATTCAGAAGTAGAAGAAAATTTTAAAATTGTCATTATTATTCTCATGAGTCAGCATCAGGCAATTAATAGTATGGCAGTGGCTTCCAATATATTTAAAGAAATTTATACTAAAATATAAAGAATTTAACTAATTTTGCATAAGAATCTTTTATAGATAAATGAAGTTTACAAACTATTTTCTCCATACTCGACAACGGCCAGACCGAAAAGACATTAAAATGGAATAGATTGAACAGGTTTACGGGTTCCCGGAACATGAACAAACACAGACCGATGGACGTAAACGTAAGTGGGGATATATTAAAGAAGTTGATAAATATTTACGCATTGTAGTTCTGGAAGATGGCGAGACAGTACACAATGCTTTTTTTGACAGGGATTTTAAAAAATAACATTATGAAGATAACATACTTTAAAGATACCGATACGTTGCTGGTTAATTTCAATAACAATGAAATTACCGATACCAAAGACCTGAACGAAAACGTGCTGGTGGAAATGGATAAAAATGGCAATGTAGTTAGCATGACCATTGAACATGCTCAGCAACAAACCGAAATTGCCAGCTTCTCTTTTAACCAGGTTGAAAATACTGGCGCTGTTTAAGTAAAAAGCCCCGGAACAATCCAAGGCTTTTATTAATCGATAGTACAATCAATGTTAAAATAATTTTTACAGATACTTAATATCGAATAGCAAATTGCAGCGAGTGCTGTAAAAATAAACTCCCCGCTCGGGTCAGTGTAAATAAGCGGGTTATTAAGGCAATACGCATACCGGTTAAAATTCTGGCTGTTG
>JBKGZD010000152.1:0-6176 GCA_046545795.1 Bacteroidales bacterium
CTAAACAGGCATTTACGATTAAGACCAATGGGTAGTATCGTCCCTGCTTAAAATGCAGAGACTACGCCTATACTGAACTTTCCGTATTCATCTCCCTTTAATGGATCTCGCACCACATACGAGTATTCTGAAGCCAGCCGGATATTTCTTCTTAATAAATAACCGGCATGAAAGGTTATGGATTCATATTCTGCCGGATCGAAATCTGAGGTAACTTTATTATACATGCCTAATAAATACCAGTCGCTTTGGTCTCCTTGTGGTGCATAAATAACTTCGGACATAATTCCTTGAGTTGTCACGTTTTTTCCAAGAAGTGTCATATTCGTGTTAAGGTATGTCTCTGAATCTTCTCTGTAGGTGTATTGAAAATTAAACTCAAATCGATCAGATAAGTTGATGGATAAATCTGGTCCAGCAATAAAGACCTCATTGGTTATTTCATTCTGTCCCCCTGCTTGTTTTTCTTTACCAAAATATCCGAATCCGCCTATACTCAGGTACTCTCCTATACTTTGGGATATACGGCCAAGATATGATTTATGTTTATCTTTATCAAACAAACTGAATCTTTGTTCCGGGATGCCGTTTCCATTCACAATTTCGAATGTAACATCAGTGCCTGTTTTAAATCCGTATGATAGCATAATCCCGCGGTCATACTTTAAGGTTATGTCAGACATTCCAATTTCGGAAGTATAAAGCATGTAATCTTCAAGACTTAGTCTTAACTCTCTTTTAAACAGTGGGTCTGACACCTGGAATTGACCAATTACAATATCCAGTTCAGTTCCGAATAAATTATCATACATAAGTATTGCATCTTCAACACCTGCCACTTCCCCTTGCTCGTCCATATAAAAATACAAGTAGTAAGATATTTTTTCCGATATCTCTCCCCCTGAAAGAAGTTTTAGCATATAAGGAGTACCCAGGTCACTTCCTGCGTTGTTAGATGCATTATAAGTTACATGTCCATCCATGCGGATGGCAATTGGGAAATCGCGAATCAATGATAATTTATCGTCCCCGGCTGGTACATAGTAGCGCGGAGATTCCTCATCCTCAAGCTTAAATCCACTTCCGGCAAAAGAATCTCCATAGTCTTGTAATTTTGGAGAGGCAGGAGAATGGCATGTTTTACAGCTCAGCCTGTATTTTCTTGCAAAAGCTGGTATGGCATTGCTTTCCTTAACGGGAAAAAAGCTGCATAAAAAAACAGCGAGAACACTAAAGGTTAGTTTTTTCATAATTCACTGGTTTTAGGGTAAAACAGTTATTTCAGTTGAATGTCTGTTTATTTCATGAATTGCATATTCTTCTTCTGGTACTTCCAGAAATTCAGCAACCGGCTTTACGAGCAAGCGATAATTTAATACCGCAGTAATTTTTAATTCACCGGCGGGAACATCAAAAGGAACGTTAAAAGTATATTTTTCCAGCTTTGTCTCTCTGGGACCGATTCTGTAATCTACGCCCAGAGAGGCGGTGTTCCATTGCATTATAGTCATTCTGCCTTCAGGGTCAAAAAATGGCATCCTGAATATCCTGTCGCCTTCCGGCACATCTTCTCGTCTGACTCCTTCAAAATCTTCTATTCCAAGAGGGACACCCATGTCCTGGTATGCAAGTTCATCGCTGGCAATTGTATATTCTTCTCCCTCAAAACCTTTTTCATTAACGGGGATATGATATTTATTGCCATCCTCATCCACTGCTTCTACATGCAGCCAAACAATCCTGTCTTCTACAGAACCCGTTGGAAATTTATGTCCTGTTTTCTGGTTAAAAAGAGCTACTTCAAATACTACTACGTCTCCCGGTTCTACTTCCCTTATATCCGGCTGAATTCTTAATTCAACCACACCATTTAGTTTCCCGGGATCATGTGCCCCATGGAAAAGATGTAATTTGGCATCGTCATACCGGGCTCCCATTCGTGCGGTTTTCGTTTTTGCCTCTGTCATGTGGCAATCCTGGCATCGAACATCCTCATCTGCATAGGGTCCTTCTTCCCACTCAAGCTGAGTAGATTTAACCCATGTGCCATAGGAACTTTTTTCATTATGGCAGATTCCGCAAAATTCTGTTTCGCTGTGTAAATCAGTTTTTATGATTTTATGTTCAGGTGATTCTTCTTCCCCTATTCGTGAGCTGTATTTTTGTGTACCTGGCTCAATTATATAGTTGTGGTTGTATGCAGTATCTCCGTCAAATCCTTTAATTAGATGACAAACTTCGCAGGAAACCGATTCATTGGCCCGTGAGTCTTCTTCTGGTTTTGGTGGTGGCATATCCCCGGACCAGTATGCCATTGGTGTGTGACATCCGTTACATCCTTCGTGTACATCCTCCATTTCCGGGTCTTTCTCAGAGTGTGGCACAGCGAGCTTAAAATATTCAATTTCATCCCATTCATGCGTGTAGGCTTTTGACATCATTGACTGCGTCCATTGTTGGTAAAAGTCATTGTGGCATGTTTTACAGTACCCTGGTTTCTCAAAATCGTCATATTCGTATTCATCGTAGCCGTCTGAATTTAATATTGGAAGAACAAATCCCACTATGATTAATGAGGTTAGTATCAGAACAATCAGGAGTATTTGTTTTTTCATACGTTTAGAATTATGATTTTAGCGGTCATATGGAATTTATTATGGACGTTTAATGTGGCTTAATCATAAAAATGTTCGACACACATAAATTAGCAGCGCAAATAAAGCTTTAATCGTTTCTACAATTACAATTTACATAAAATTGAGGAATTTTCAAACCTATCTAAATATTTTAACATAAAAAGGACATCTGGCTTCAGCCAAATGTCCTTTATTTGTCTCTGGTATTTAAGAATTTATTGTTTTCTTGATTCTATTTGATGTCTTTTTCTATCCATTCTGATCTGTCTGGTGCTTCTGGAGGTGTTACTTCTTCAGGTGGATTTTCTTCCAGTTTTTTCATAAGAACCTCAACAGCTTTCTCCAGTGACGGATCCTGTCCTTTTGCAACCTTGTGCGGTTTGTCAACAACCTCTATATCAGGATGTACACCAATGCCTTCTATAATCCATTCTCCTTCTTCGTTGAAAATTCCGAATGTTGGAACAGCTATATAACCTCCATCAACAAGGGAAGCGTTTTCTGAAATACCAACCAGGCCACCCCATGTCCGTGTTCCAATGGTTGTCCCTAAATCTTTCTTTTTGAAGTAATAAGGGAATGCATCACCGCCAGATGAGGAATAATGATTGATTAACATTGCTTTAGGACCATCATGAGCAATGGCTGGTGTCTTGTTGGGTTTTAACCCTTTTCTGTACCAATAGCTTAGAGTCTCTCTGTCAAGTAAATCAGCCATTACATCAGGGATAAAACCTCCACCATTGTAGCGATCGTCAATAATGAGAGCATCTTTATTATGATAAGCATACATGCCACGGAATAATTCCCTGTTGCCTTCATAAGATGTATTGGGTACATGAATATATCCTACTTTTCCGTCGGACATTTCTTCCACCATCTGTCTTCTTTCTTCTACCCAATCAAAATACATTAGTGATATCTCGCTTTTTATTGGTTTTATAGTGTATGTTTTTGCTTCGTTTTCTGTTGGCCTTTTATTTACAGTTATTTCTACTCTTTTTTCTGCTTTGTTTTCTAAAAATTTGTAGGGATTATCACTGGTTGTTACGTCCTTACCGTCTATTTTGATTAGGTATTCTCCTTCGCTGACATCTATACCTTGCTCAGTAAGTGGATTTCTTCTATCAGAATTCCAGTTTTCACTTTCATAGATTTTTTTTATCACATACCTTTCCGCATCTTCATCGATAGCTAGTTCAGCTCCTAACAGGCCGGTTTCAACCTTGTCCACTGTTTCAAAGTCTCCGTATTCTATATAACAATGCCCTGTGTTGGTTTCTGCAACCATTTCTCCAAGAATATAATCCAAATCTGCTCTATGGCTCACGGAAGGGAGTAATTTACGATATTTATCACGTATTCCTTCCCAGTCGACATTGTGAAGGTTCTCTACATAGAAATAATCTCTCATAATTCTGCCACCATCTTCGAATATTTGTTCCCATTCTTTTTTTGGATACAGTTTCATGGTCATCTCGCTAAGGTCAAATTTGTTTTCTTTTGCTTTCTGTCCTGGAGCGAGTTTTGCTATTCCATAGTCTGAATTTGCCTGATATATAAATTTATTTCCATCTGCAGTTAAGATAGCTCTGCGAACACCCTCCATGATGACATCATCTTTTTCTTCACTGATATTGTATTGGCGTAGTTTACCATCAGAAATGAAAAGAATTCCATCTTCAACAGCGATTAAATTAGAATAGGAGCCTGCAGATAACGGAAAAGACATTACCCTTTTATGAATTTCATCGGTATCTATGGTGATATCATCAACCTTTTCATCATTGTTTTGATTTGTCTTGTCTTTTTTGTTTGCAGGGACTACTTCATCCGATTTATATTCGAAAAGTTTTGGACTGTCCTCTCTTAAAGCCAGCGCATAGATTTTACTAGCATCATTATACAGATAATCAAATTCATAGTCGCTGAATTCCAGGTTGAAATCGCGATTTGACATGAAGAAGATATAATTCCCATCTTTTGAAAATACAGGAGAACGATCGTTAAAAGTATCATCTGTCACCTTATATTTTTCTTTTGTCTCAATGTTATAGACCCAAATGGCATCATTTCCATTATCGGCGGCTTTTGAATATGTTACCCATTTTGAATCAGGTGAAAAAGCATAATCTCTTAATTCACTCATGACAGATTTATCAACCACTTCTTCATTTCTTGTCTGAACATCTATAAGTTTTAATTCTAAACTGCGGTCAAAATAAAGCATCTTTTTGCTATCCGGCGACCAATGCGCCTTATATTTCCATGCGGATGAATTATCTGTAATTTGTTCCGGTTCAGCATCTTCTTTATTTTCTTTCAGGTATAGTTCGTATTCACCGCTAACATCAGAGATATAAGTCATATATTTACTGTCAGGTGACCAGCTTGGATATATTTCTCTTACACCCTGTGTTTGCGTAATATTTCTAATTTGGCCATGCTTTGAAGGGACAGTAAAGATATCACCCCTGGCTCCAAAAATTGCTCTTTCACCGCCTGGTGATATGTCAAAACTATGAATATTATCGCTGACATTTTTATGTTCCGGTAGAATATTAGGATTGTCAAAATTTATATTTACAGTTACTTTTTCATATTCTCCTGTTTCTACATTCAATTTATACAGATATCCCCCATTTTCGTAAACAATCATACCATTTGAACCGGAGGGCCACATTACGTCGAATTCTGAGTGCCCGGTTATCTGTTCGACTTCTTTGTTATTCAGATCATAGCTATACATGTTGAGCGTTAAATCTCTGTCAGAAGCAAAATATATTTTATCTTCGTGCCACACCGGTATCTGGTCGGTACCTGCAAAGTCAGTAATCTGCTCTGAATGGCTATTTTCCAGGTCATAAATCCAAAGGTTTGCAGCTCTTCCTCCTTTGTATCTTTTCCATGTTCTGAATTCTCTGCTAATAGGAGTGTAGCAGATTTTGTCGGCTTCAGGTGATAATACTCCAAATCCTCCTTCAGGAATTTCCAGGGGTTTTTCCATACCACCATTAATATCGACCATGAAATATTTTCCGTTTCTTTGTCCATATGGTGTACGATTTGCACGGAAAAATACATGCCGGCTATCAGGAGACCAGTCGAGAACAATGTAGTCAAATCCGCCTCTCGGAGGCATTGAGCCAACATCATTGTAGTAGGTCAGTTGTTTAGGTGTTCCTCCTTCTGAGGGCATTACATAAATTTGCCTGCTGCCGGAATATTCTGCGGAGAAAGCAATCCATTTTCCATCAGGTGAAATTTTAGGGAAAAGTTCTAAACCTTTATGAGAAGTCAGGCGTTTTGCATCTCCTCCATCTTTATCAACAGTCCAGATGTCCCCTGCATATACAAATGCTATCATATCATTGTTGATATCGGGGAACCTTAGCATTCTTACATCATCTTCAGCTTTTAAACCGGATGATGATATTAAAAATAAAATAGTTGTTACAAATACAAATAGTGATGATTTTTTCATAATATTTAGTTTTGGTTAGCAATGATTAGACTATAAAGATACATTAGATTAATGAA
>JBKGZD010000153.1:0-6167 GCA_046545795.1 Bacteroidales bacterium
CCCGTTGAATCTTAATGCTTCAGAAATTTTCTTTGAAAAACCAATATTATCAAGACGCCGGTTGTAATAGCGGAATCGGCGATATTGAAAACCGGCCTGAAAAAGATGAAAGGGTCATTTGCTTTGAAAGGGAACCATTCAGGATAATGACCTTTTAGAACCGGGAAATATAGCATGTCTACAACTTTCCCATGCAATAAGGATGAATATCCTCCATCCTCTGGGAACAACTGCGCCACCTGGTGGTAGCTATCATTAAAAATGACTCCGTAGAAAACACTGTCTATAATATTCCCTATGGCACCGGCAAAAATCAGAGATACACATGCAATCATTCCCATAGGGCTTTTCTGCTTGATAAGATAGCGAAGATACCATCCTATTCCTATAACTGCGACTATCCTGAATAATGAGAGAAACACCTTACCTTTTTTACCGAAAAACTCCATTCCAAAGGCCATACCATTATTTTCGGTAAAATGAATGATGAACCAATCATTAAAAACAGGAATTTCTTCCCCCAGCATTAAATTTGTTTTTATCCAGATTTTGAAGACCTGGTCGACAACCAGGATTGAAAGTGTAATAATTAGTGCTTTTGTTGTCCGGGTCATATTTAATTTGTATAAAATAAGGCTGTAAAAATATAAATGATTGGTCTAAAAACGACCAATCATTTATTAAAATTTTGTCTTTTTTGATGTTTTAGTTTTGCTGCTGCTGTTTCGCTTCTATGCTAAGTGTAGCATGTGGAACAGCTCTCAGTCTTTCTTTAGCAATCAGCTTTCCGGTTTGTCTGCAAACACCGTATGTTTTGTTCTCAATCCGGACAAGCGCTGCCTTAAGGTGTTGAATAAATTTTAACTGACGTTGTGCTAATTTTCCGGCCTCTTCTCTTGAAAGCGTAGTAGCGCCTTCTTCCAATACTTTGAAGGTTGGCGACGTATCTTCAGTATCATTACTTTCACTATGAGTAATTGCCGCTTTTAGCAGTTCGTAGTCTTTTTGTGCTTTTTCAAGTTTTTTTATGATGATTTCCTTGAATTCAGCTAATTCTTCGTCTGTATACCGTGTCTTTTCCGCCATAGCTCTTCCTTTTTAATTTACTCGTAAATATAACGAATTTTTTATAATAAAGTATATACTATCAATTCTTTTCAATTTTTATTTGTGTTTTTATATCGTCGCTGATTTCAATAGTATCAGCCTCATCCTCTGTTTCTTCAACCAGGTTAATTTCATCCGCCAATGTTTGAGCGGCAATGTACTCTTTATGCTTTTCAATTGCCTCATTTATAGCATCAATTCTCTGTATACGAATTTTTATCCTGTCTGTTACTTCAAAATTTTTATCTTTTCTCAGATTTTGTATACGGTTAACAAATTCTCTTGCTATTCCTTCCTGTTGTAATTCATCTGTAATGGTAATATCCAGTGCAACAGTTATGTCTCCGTCTGTAGTTACTAACCAGCCAGGGATGTCTTGAGATGTAATTTCGACATCATCCAGTTGCAGAGTTATTTGCTGATCACCTGCGGTAATACTGTAACTACCCACTTTTTCCATCTGAACGATGTCTTTCTGCTCCATTTTATTTAGTTCAGCAGAAATCTGCTTCATTAATTTTCCATATTTCGGGCCTAACTTTTTAAAGTTAGGCTTTATATTTTTAACCAGAATATCTGAAGTGTCGCTTATATACTCAACAGTCTTAACGTTTACCTCTGTTAGAACAAGTGGTTTGACAGCTTCAAATTTTTCTTTGAATTCCTTTGAAAATACAGGAAGCAGTAATTTATTCAATGGCTGTCGCACTTTTATGTTCACCTTCCTTCTGAGAGAGAGAACCATTGAAGTTATTCGCTGGGCAATGTCCATTCTTTCTTCAAGATTTTTATCGATCTGATTATTGCTATATTCAGGAAACATTGCCAGGTGAACAGATTCTGCCTTTGTTTTGTTGGTTACCCTGTTAAGGTCCTTAAATATTTTATCTGCATAGAAGGGAGAAACAGGGGCCATCAACCTTGCCACATTTTCCAGGCATTTATAAAGTGTTTGATAAGCTGAAACTTTATCTTTTGAATATTCGCCTCCCCAGAAACGTTTTCTGTTTAATCTTACATACCAGTTACTCAAATTTTCTATAACAAAGTAGTGTATTGCTCTTGCTGCCTTTGTTGGCTCATAATCTTCATAATACTCTTCAACTTCTTTTATCAGGGTATTCATTAGTGAAAGAATCCAACGGTCTATTTCAGGTCTTTCGTCATCAGGAATTTCTTCTTCTTCATAGGTAAACCTGTCAATATTTGCATATAGGGCAAAGAAATTATATGTGTTGTATAGTGTTCCGAAAAACTTCCTTTTTACTTCTTCCAATCCTTCTATATCAAATTTTAAATTATCCCAGGGTTGAGCATTTGTAATCATGTACCATCTCAGCGGGTCAGAGCCGTGTTTTTCAATAGCTTCAAACGGATCAACGGCATTACCCAGACGTTTGGACATTTTATTCCCGTTCTTGTCCAGCACGAGTCCGTTTGAAATTATATTTTTATAAGCAACAGAATCAAAAAGCATAACAGCTATTGTATGTAAAGTAAAGAACCAGCCTCTTGTCTGGTCTACCCCTTCTGCAATATAGTCTGCTGGGAACAATTCACCAAAATGGCCTTTGTTTTCAAAAGGATAGTGATGCTGAGCGTATGGCATTGCGCCACTATCGAACCATACGTCAATCAATGCCGGCTCGCGGTGCATCTTTTTGGCTGATTGTGAAACGAGGATAATTTCATCCACGAAAGGTCGGTGAAGGTCAAAAGAATCATAATTTTCTTTAGTCATATTCGTTTCCTCAAAGTCTTTCAATGGATTTTCTTTCATGAATCCTGCCTGAATGGATTTGTCAATTTCTTCTTTGAGTTCTTTGACCGAGCCGATACAAATTCTTTCTTCCTTGTCTTCAGTTGACCATATAGGCAACGGAGTACCCCAGTACCTGGAACGTGATAAGTTCCAATCAACAAGATTTTCCAACCACTTTCCAAATCTTCCAGTACCCGTAGCTTCGGGCTTCCAGTTGATATTTTTGTTATATTCTATCAGTTTATCCTTTTGTGCTGTGGTTTTGATAAACCATGAATCCAGCGGGTAATAAAGTATAGGTTTATCTGTTCTCCAGCAGTGCGGATAGGAGTGCTCATATTTTTCTATTTTGAAAGCTTTGTTTTCTTTCTTAAGTTTTACAGCTATATCTACGTCTACAGGCGTAGCGTCTTCCGTTGCATTGGGGTCGTATTCATTTTTCACATACCGTCCGCTGAATTCGCCCATACCCTCTACAAACTTTCCTTGTTTATCCACAAGGGTAAGTGAGCCAAGTCCGTATTTTTGACCCATTCTGAAATCGTCAGCACCAAAACTGGGTGCAAGATGAACAACTCCAGTACCTTCCTCTGTAGTAACAAAGTCCCCGGTAATAACCAAAAACGCATCACCTTCTTCTGGTTGTTGATATGGTAATAGTTGTTCATATCGAATGCCTGCTAGATCAGCACCAAGAAATTCGGAGATAACCTTAAAAGGAATCTTCTTTTCTCCTGGTTTATAATCTTCAAGCTTTAAATTTTCATTGTCTTTTGAGAAATATTTGTACAGTAAATCTTTCGCCAATATCACCGTGATTGGTTCATGTGTGTATTGGTTGAAGGTCCTGACTTTAACGTAATGAATTCCTTTCCCCACTCCCAAAGCAGTGTTTGAAGGTAATGTCCAGGGAGTTGTTGTCCAGGCCAGGAAATAAAGATCTGTATCCAGGTCTTTAAAGAGGAATTCTGATTTTTCATCTTTTTTTACCTTAAATTGTGCTACCACAGATGTATCTTTTACTTGTTTGTAGCACCCCGGCATATTCAATTCATGAGTACTTAAGCCTGTTCCTGCAGCCGGAGAATATGGCTGAATAGTGTATCCTTTGTAAAGCAGTCCTGATTTATAGAATTGTTTCAGCAAATACCATACTGTTTCGATATATTTATTGTCGTAAGTAATGTAAGGATCGTCCAAATCTATCCAGTATCCCATTTTGGCTGTCAGGTCTTCCCAGACATCCTGGTATTTCATTACTTCCTTCTTGCAGGTTTCATTATATTCTTTAACGGAAATTTTTTCTCCGATATCGTCTTTTGTAATTCCCAGCTTCTTCTCTACACCAATTTCAACGGGTAGTCCATGAGTATCCCACCCGGCTTTACGTTTAACCAAAAATCCTTTCATTGTTTTATAGCGGCAAAAAATATCCTTGATGGTCCGTGCCATAACATGATGAATACCAGGTACACCGTTAGCTGATGGCGGACCTTCGTAAAAAACAAATGTAGGCTGACCTTCCCTCGTTTCAATACTTTTTTCAAATGTTCTCTTTTCTTCCCATTCTTTCAGTTGCTCTTTGTTTACATTTGATAGATTCAAGCTGTCATATTCCTTAAACTTCTTACTCATGGAGCTATAATTTTTGGCCGTTTAAAATTTTACAAATATAGTAGTTATAATCCAAAAATATAAACTTATCAATGACAAACTGTTGCCGTTTTATTGTTCCTAATTTCCAGGAAAATTCAACTTCTTGCAATCCTGTTCTCAGGTTAATTTGTTTCCTTCTTAATCCCTGTACTGGGACTTATCTGAAATCTTTTGTAAATTTGCCCTGTCATGTTGTGCTTATTTCACTGTAATAGACTAATACCAACACATTCCAATGACTTAATATTAAGAATGTTTGTTCTGGAATAATCACATAATACAGAAATTAAATCATTAACTATTTATTATAATGGAATTTGTTGACCTTAATTTACTGGATTTTTTAAAGTATGGTGCTCTTGGTATTGCACTGGCTTTAGCAATTTTATCTTACCGTTTGCTATCTAAGGAACAAGATAAAGAGGAAGTTCGGGAACCCATGCTAAAATCAATTCGATATTATTTATTCTTCGCAGTTATCTTATCCTTGTTTTTCGGAACTGTGGAGCTGGTATCCGAGAATGACAATGAAGGAGAACAAGCTAAAATGGCTATATCAGCTCTTTGGGAAGAAAATTTCAGCCATCTCAATGACTCTACCCTTGAACAAAAAATTAACCGTATCAGAAATTTACCTGGAAATTATGACTCTAAAGTTGACACTAGTAAGGTCTGTAAAACACTCGAGGAAAAATTGATTGAATGTGAGCAGGAACTTCTTGAAGTCAATCAGGGTTTTTATTCAGTCATTACCAAACTGAGAAAAGCGGTAGATAAAGACCCTGATGGTTGGATTAATATCGAGTTTAACAAAGATGAAAAAGAGGAAATTTATAGTACATTAGAAAAAATTTATATTTCATTGGGTGAATCGGATGATTTAAATTTGTCTGATGAAAAAATTATTGAAAAATGGAAAAAATTGAAAAGAAACTGGAGCGAAGAGAACCACAAATATATCTTTCG
Source organism: Bacteroidales bacterium (assembly GCA_046545795.1). Lineage (GTDB taxonomy): Bacteria > Bacteroidota > Bacteroidia > Bacteroidales > UBA12077 > JAGXLC01. The sequence continues at coordinate 5,492 of JBKGZD010000153.1, forward strand.
TTCTGATGTGCCGGAACTGGTAAGAATATACCTGAATAAATTTCATCCAAGTGAATGAATTGCAAGCTTTTGAATGTAAAACTATAAACTAAATAATGATTATGAAGGCAGTACTTTTCAATGGAAGTCCAAGAGAAAATGGAAATACAGCTTATCTTTTAAAATCCATGAAGGATATTTTTGAGCAAAATGGTGGTGATACTGAATTTATACAACTTGGAGGTCAGCTTTTACGTGGTTGTACTGGCTGCCGTACCTGCCGGGAGACCAAAAACGAAAAATGCGTATTTGACGATGATCCCATAAATGATTACATCCAAAAGATGAAACATGCCGACGCTATTATAATTGGCTCTCCGGTTTATTTCTCACAAATGACTACAGAGACAAAAGCTCTGATAGACCGGTGCGGATATACCATTAGTGGAAACGGAAAATTCCTGAGCCGTAAAATAGGTGCTGGTTTTACCATTGCCAGAAGAGCTGGGGTAATGCCTGCATTTCATTCTATCAATGACTTTTTCTTTATCAACGATATGATTGTTCCGGGTTCTGTTTATTGGAATGTAGGAATAGCAAAAGAAAAGGGTGATATAGCACATGATGAGGAAGGGCTGAAAATAGCATCCCGCCTGGCGGAAAACATCATGTGGCTGCATGAAAAAATCAATGAAAC
>JBKGZD010000154.1:0-6147 GCA_046545795.1 Bacteroidales bacterium
CTATGCATATTCAACTCAGGTTTTGCCACTAGATAATACAAGAGAATGACTACTGAATGACTACCGAATGACAACAGAATGACTACCGAATGACTACCGAATGACCACCGAATGACCACTGAAACATGAAACGTTTTCGTTCTATCGCCCTATCGTTCCATCCGGTATCCGTCATCGGCTGTCGAACATCAAAAATCTAATATCTATTCGTACCTAATGTATAAAAACCATAGAAAAAAGCTCCCTTTAAAAGAGAGCTTTTGGTGGCCTGAATCAATATTTATTGTGGATTATTACATTTCTTCTTTGATGGCTTCGGCTAATTTTTTCACCCCTTCTGTTGCTTTTTCTTCCGGGACAAAAGAGAAGTTTATGCGCATAGTGTTTTTCCCGGAGTTGTCGCAATGAAACACATTCCCCATAACGAATGCAACATTTTTTTCAATGGCTTTGTAAAATAGTTTTTCCGCATCCATTTGTTCCGGTAGGGTGATAAAGAGAAATAACCCTCCTTCTGGCTCTGTCCATGATACTCCTTCTGGCATATACTCATTGAAGGCTTTTATCATGTTATCTCTTTTTTTTCTGTACTGCTGAATAGTGTTTTTAAGATTTGAGTCAAATAAACCTTTTTCAATATATTTTGCTGCTATTTTTTGGTTGAAAGTAGGTGTGCACAAATCCATTGATTGTTTTGCGACTACCATCTTATCAATGATATCTTTATGAGCAATGGCATAGCCTAAACGAAAGCCTGGTGCAAAAGTTTTGGAAAAGGTTCCTAAGGTGATGACATGTCCTGTATTATCCAGTTGAAATAATGTTTTTTGGTCTTCACCTTCAAAGCGGATTTGTTTATAAGGGCTGTCTTCTACAATTAACACATCATACTTTTTAGCAATCTTAAGGATTTCCTGCCTTCGTTTTTCCGGCATCGTTATTCCTGCAGGATTTTGAAAATCCGGGATTACATAAATAAATTTAGGCTTTTCCCCTTTGGCCTTTAAATTCTGCAATGTTTCGTCCAGTTTATCTGCACGCATTCCGCTTTCATCGAATTTAATTCCGATAAGCTCTGCCCCAAAAGTATTGAATGCACTTATTCCTCCAAGGTAAGAAGGCAAACCGCAAATTACTTTGTCTCCTTTATCAAGAAATATTTTACCTAAAATATATAATCCTTGTTGCGATGAAGTGATAATTGATACATTATCTACACCAATATCAAAACCTTCTTTTTGGTGCCTTTCGGTTAAAATTTTTCTTAATTCCGGAATACCTTCAGTGGCACTGTATTGTAAAGCACCGGGTCCGTCTTCCTCTAAAATTTCTGATACAATATTCTTCAGATCTTCCACAGGAAATGACTCTGGTGAGGGAAGTCCGCCACCAAAAGAAATAACTTCTGGCTTCTGGGTTAGTTTCAATATTTCGCGTATCGCAGAGCGCTTAATCCCTTTTGCGCTTTCTGAAAAAATATGTTCTAAATCGCTTATCATTTTGTACCTCCGTTAAATTTGATTATTAAATCATGGTCACATCAAATTTAACAAAAAAGAAAACCGGGTTTACTTACGATTTATAAGCAAAACGAATATTGTGGATTTATTTTGTAACTAAAAAAGGGATGTGTCTTATAAAAGATTAGGATTTTGAACCGTAAGTTAAAATGGTTTAATTTTTTTTGGGAGTATGTTTCCAACGTCTGTGTGACCAAAGCCAATATTCAGGTTGGCTGATGATCTGTTCTTCCAGAAGCCGTGCATATTTTTCCGTAACCCCGGTTTCCTTAAATTTTTTAGTGTCTTCTGACATCAGGTTAAATTCAATTTCATACCAGCCTCTTTTTTTCTTTTTGACGATAGTAAATACCGCTGCGTTGTTAAATTTCCGGGTGATTTTTTCTGCCCCGGTGAAAAATGGTGTTTCCTGGTTCAGGAATGTTGTCCAGTAGTTAATATTTTTTTTGGGTGGACATTGGTCTGCTACCAAGCCCATTATGTATGGTTTATTTTGTTTCTGTTGTCTGATAATTGCCTTGTAGACTTCTTTCATGGGGACTGGAATAGCGCTGAATCGTTTTCTCATTTCATACACTTTCCTGTCGAAAAATTTATTTCTCAAGGGTTTATAAACACTTAGAATTGTATACGGGGTATATTCTGAGAGGGTGGTTAGAAATTCCCAGTTTCCGTAATGACCTGTAAGGGCTATTGAATTTTTTCCTTTATCGTGTAGCTTACTGACTAACTCAATGTTTTTTACGGTTATAAATTTCATTACTTTTTTGGGCTTCATGTTGAGAATAGCAATGTTTTCCACTATAATATCTCCCAGGTGCCTGTAGAATTTTTTTGCAATGATTTTTATATCCTTTTCTGTTTTCTCCGGGAAAGAATTTCGCAGGTTTTCAAAAACCACTTTTTTTCTGTATTGAACCACGTAGTAAGCAATAATATAGAGGAAGTCAGCGACAATGTATATAGCTCGTTTCGGCAGTATGCATAGCATCCTGCTGACTACTTCAAAGACAAAATACAGAATTGTAGTCATGTCAAACACTATATTTTTTTATGGTCGCTAAGAATTCGTCGAAAACTCCATTGCTGGCTGCAACTATTTCCTGCCCAAACAGATAATTATTCCCTCCATTAAAGTCGGATACTTTACCCCCGGCTTGTTTCAGGATAAATGAGCCAGCTGCTACATCCCATGGTTTCAAACTGTACTCATAAAAAGCCTCAAAACGCCCACACGCAGTGTATGCTAAATCTGTGGCTGCAGAACCTAACCTGCGTATTCCATGTGAATTTCGCATAAAATAGTCCAATGATTTCAGGTAATTATTTAATCGTGAAAAATCATTGTAAGGAAATCCTGTAGCAATAATGCTTTCCTGGATTGTGTCTATACCAGAGACGTTGATTTTTTTTCCATTTAAAAAGGCTGCACCACCTTCATGGGCATGGAATATTTCATTATGCCCCAGTTCGTGAACCAGTCCGAATATTGTTTCCTCATTTCTTCGCAGGGCAATGCTTATGGAAAAGGGTGTAATTCCATGAATATAATTTGTTGTACCATCCAGTGGATCTACAATCCATTTATAATCCTGACCTTCGTCTTTTGTAGTTTGTTCTTCTACAATGAAACCCGCTTCTGGTAATATTTCGTTTAATCCTTTCACGAGCTTTTTTTCTGATGTCTTGTCTACATAAGTTACAAAATCGTTTAATCCCTTGGTTTGTATATTTTGTTCAGATAATTTTTCCCATTCAGAAAGAATATAATGTCCTGTATTCTTACTTAGGTCTATTACCTGGTCTGTAATTTTTTCTAAATTCATATGGTTATTTTTTTATTTTTCAATGATCGTAAGGAACTCTGTTTTTTCTTCTGAATTAAATTGCTTCATGTATCATTTCTATATCTACATTATCAGCGGGATTTATGTTTCCCAGTTGAACTTTTTTCATCTTTCCCGGTAAATCTGGATGGTACTCAGTTTCAACTTTAATATAGTTATCTGTAAACCCTGATATCATTTTATTTTTAAGTGCTTTTTCGAACAATACGTATCTTTTTGTTCCTATATGTTTGTTATAGAAAGCTTTTTGTTTTTCTTCAGCTAATTTTTGAACTTTTTTGCTTCTGTCATGAATAATATTGCCAGGTACCTGCCCTTTCATTTCTGCAGCTGGTGTACCTGGTCGTGCAGAGAAGGAAAAAACATGGTAATAAGCTGTATTCAGTGACTTAAGAAAATCGTATGTTTTATTGAAAAGCGCTTCACTCTCGCCAGGAAAACCAACAATCACGTCAACTCCTATAAAAGCATGTGGTAAAGCATCATTAATTTTATTTATTTTTTCCTCAAACAATTCTTTGTTATATCTCCTTCTCATTTTTGCCAGGATTTCATTATTTCCTGATTGTAAAGGGATATGAAAATGAGGCATAAATTTTTTTGAAGAAGCAACAAATTGTATTATTTCATCTGAAAGCAGGTTAGGTTCAATCGAAGAAATTCTGTATCGTTGTATATTATTGACTTTCTCCAGTTCTTTGATAAGTTCGAAAAATGACTGCCCTGTGGATTTGCCAAAATCTCCAATGTTTACACCTGTAAGAATTATTTCCTTAACTCCCGACATTCCTATTTTTTCGGCTTGTTTCAATATACTGTCTATATCGGGGTTTCTGCTTTTTCCTCTTGCTTTTGGGATGGTGCAATACGAACACGGATAATCACACCCATCCTGTATTTTCAGGAATGAACGAGTTCTGTCTCCCACTGAATAAGATGGATAATATTCAGCAGACTGCTCCATGCCACAAGCAAATATTTTTTCTGAATTTTTTTTATTTTCAAGAGTATCAATATACTCAGTTACTTTGAATTTTTCGTCGCTACCCAATACAAGGTCTACTCCGGGAATTTCTGCTACCTCACCTGGCTGTAGCTGTGCATAACAGCCTACAACGATAATTTTAGCTTTGGGATTATTTTTTCTTGCTTTGTTTACTGCCTGCTGACTTTTTTTGTCTGCTTTATTGGTTACAGAGCATGTATTGATAACGTAAATATCAGCTTTTTCACCAAAACCAACTTTTTCATAACCTTTGTCTATAAAACTTCTACTTATGGTTGAAGTTTCTGCAAAATTCAATTTACATCCCAGTGTGTGAAAAGCAACCTTTCTCACTTTATCTCCCTTTTAACATTTATGAGTTTGCAAAATTAATGAATTATTCACAGAACTTTCATATGGTTGATTTTTATTCTCAAAGGTCATATGGAACTTACCATGATAAAATAAACATTTCCTTATGTGATAATCATGTTTATTTCATCATATACATTTCATGATAAATTTTGTTGAGCAGAATAATGTGAGGCTGTTTTTATCAGGGAGTTACTGTACCTTGCTGCTTTGTTTTTTATAGTTGTAATATAATTGTCTTACTAAACCGTCTGCTACACCGAATTTAGGAACGAGGATTTTTTCCGCTTCTGACCATTTCATTATTTTCATAAAAATTTCTGCTGCTGGAATAATTACATCCGCGCGGTCCGGGTTAAGGCCGAAAATTTTTATACGTTCATTGATAGAATAAGGCAGGAGTGTTTCGTAAACTTCATTAATTTTTTTATAGGAGAGAGGCTTCATGTTCTTTTTTCCGGCAAGTTTGTATATTTTGTTTATATTTCCCCCTGACCCAATAATTCTTAAATTCGGATAGTCACTTTTTATGTCTTTGAGGTATTTTTTCATTCTCTTGCGCTCTTCTTCGTCTACACGGTTTTTGAGCATACGAATTGTCCCTACATTGAAAGATTGACTTGAAACGACTTGATTGTTGCTGAAAAGAGTTATTTCAGTGCTTCCCCCTCCAACATCTACATAGAGATAACTTTTCTCTTTGTCGAGCATATCAACAATGCGGTTTGAGTAAATTATTTCGGCTTCCGCTTGCCCATCTATGATTTCAATATTGATGCCGGTCTTTTTTCTCACAATCTGTACTATATCATTTCCGTTTGTTGCTTCCCGCATTGCAGATGTTGCACATGCCCTGAAATCAATCACGTCATATACGTTTATTAAATGGTGAAAAGCATGCATTGTACTTATCAGTTTTTCGCGCTTTACTTCACCTATTTTACCTTCATTGAAGACATCATACCCTAGTCTTATTGGAACTCTGATGAGGGATGCTTTTTTAAAGGTTGTTGATTCACCATTTTCAGTTACATTGGAAAACAGTAAACGAACCGCATTCGTTCCAATATCAATAGCTGCAAATTTTAATAGTCTCATCTGAATTGATTGTGTGTTTTTCCATTATTTTCTTTTGCAGAACATCACATCACCTGATATTTTCAGATACCTTTTTGTGCTATTCTTCGAAACGTTTTTTGGGATAATCTATAAAATCCGTACTTGCAATATCTTTATGAATTTCTTTCCAGCTGTTCGTTTTGAAATTTAAGGATACCGTGCCAGCCGTAGGTAATTTTTCAATTTCTTCTTTCATGAAATAATTAGCCATATCCATACACATAGGGTTATGCCCGAAAATCATAATAGTGTTTAACGAATCATCGAGCGATTTTACAAACTCAAGAATTTCTTTAGCTGATCC
>JBKGZD010000155.1:0-6107 GCA_046545795.1 Bacteroidales bacterium
TTTTATGAGCAAGAATTCAACTATGAGGAGTTGAAAGAATTAGTAAAATCAAAAAGGCGACTTTATAGTAAAATACATTGGAACGATAGATGATAACTATAAAGATCCGGAACAGGTAAAAAAACGCTATGCAGCAAAAGCCGTTGATGCCTTGTTAAAGGACAAAGAACCTGACCCGGCAAAAACAAAGGCTATCGGTTGTACTATAAAAGATAAGGATAAAAAGTAATCTGTTTATTTTAACATGGATTATATAACGTAGTCCTCTTTAAAATTTATTTTAGAGGATTGGGTTGTTTTGTGCTTGTTCAATAAATTCCCTTCTTCGCTGAGTATAAAATATTTGGAAATAAGGATATCCAAAATGGATGCTTCATTTTTTTTAATAATCAAATCTTTATAAATTAGTGAGATAATTAAAAATCTGCAATTGTGGGATCCGCGGCATTTTCTTCATTATACTTGCCTGCTGTACTTATTGTCATAATGTTTGGCATAGGTTTAGCTCTTGAAAAGAAAGATTTTGAAAATGTTATACTTTATCCGCGTGCCATTCTTATTGGATTAGTTGCTCAGATGGTTCTTCTGCCAGCCATTGCTTTTCTTCTGGTATTTTTCACCAGTCTTCCTCCGATTGTTAAAGTTGGTTTTATCTTAATTGCTTCATGCCCAGGTGGCTCATCATCCAATCTTGTTGCTCATTTACTTCGGGGCAACGTAGCTTTATGTATTTCCCTTACTGCCTTAAACAGTATTTTAATTTTATTTACACTTCCTCTGATTGTTAATCTCGGACTTCTTGCTTTTATTGGTGAAACACATGAAATTCAATTGCCTTTATCAGAAACGATTCTGAAGATATTTTATACAACTCTAATTCCAACCTTCGCAGGCGTTTACATAAGACACATGAATTTAAATCTGGCAATGAAGATGGAAAAACCTTTACGGGTAATAATGACTGTTCTATTGTTTTCTGTTTTTGCTGCTCTTATAATCTCGGAAGAACAAAACACAGGAGAAGGGGTTTCCAGGTATACGTATTTATTTCCTTATGCCATAGCCTTAAATCTTGTGGCAATGGCGGCAGGATACTTTTTTTCAAGAAAAATGGGACTCGACAACCGGAATAATTATACCATAAGCATCCAGGTAGGTTTGCAAAATAGCGCACTGGCGATTTTTGTGGCAAATTCTCTCCTGGGTAACAGGGAAATGACCATGGTAGCGGTAGTATATAGTTCTTTTACATTTTTTTCCACATTACTTTTCGGTTATTTGGCAAAAAGGTTTGGATAGATAAAAATTCAGATAAGACAGTGTCAAAAGTTCATTTTTTAAGTAAATAGATATAGGTTAAATTTTTATAAAAAAATAATCAACTAAAATAACCTTCTAATTTTAGGGTTTTTCCAAAAAATAAATTAATTTGCATAAACTAACTTAAATTCTTATTTTGCATTACAAAAGAACTTCCGTATTGATTATATTACAATAAGCAAAAAGTTCTTGTCGATTGTATTCAGATAAGTATTATATGTAAATAATAAATAAAAAAGTGACCAAATGAAAACAACAATGAATCTAAGCAACACATTTTGGGTTATTATGACAATAGCCGTCTTGTTTTCTTTCTCTTCATGCAAACAGGCATCTGAAGACGAAAAAGGAGAGAAGCAAGAGAAATCTGAACAAATGTCAAAAAAAGAAATCAGAGAAGATGTTGAAGAAGTAGTTTATCCTATTCCAACATCCATTGAAATAACAGAAAAGCTCAATAAGACAGGAGCAAGCTTTATTATTGGTATTTCTAATGATGCGGAAAATGTAGACCAATACGTGACAGAGGATAAACAAGCATTAAATCTTGGTGTCTACAGTGCTGATTTAAGCTATACAAGTACCTATAATATGAAACAGTATACCATGAATTATATGGATGCCAACAGAAAACTTGTGAGAGAACTTGGGATAACAGGTGCATTCACTAGTGATTTCCATGATCAAGTCAAAGAAAATTTTGACAACAAGGATAAGCTTGTAGAATTGATTTCCAATTCATTTTATGATACTTACGAACATATGCATGATAAGGGCAAAGAAGAACTTGCCATGATGGTTGTTGCGGGTAGCTGGATTGAAGCAATGTATATTACAACCCACATTTCTGAAAACACATATCATAATAAGGAAATCGTAAAGTTAATTGCCGATCAGGAAAAAACTCTGAATAAACTTCTTGAAGTACTTGAACCGTTCAAGGACAATGGTGCAATTAATAAAATCATAGACGATCTTGATCCTATTAAAGAAATTTATGACAATAAGCCGGAAGATGGTTTCAAAGAAAAACAGGTTTTATCCATCCAGGAAAAAATTGCTTCCGTAAGAAATGATGTTATTGTATAGTAAGAAAAAACATGCAAACAATAATAAAGCCGTCCATGAAGCATGGGCGGCTTTATTATAAGTAATAGTCAGGTGCAGATTCATAAATTGTTGGGTTTGAGTTGACTTCAGAAAAATGTTTGGCAATTTATGGAGAAACGGTTCTGTGGCAAAAGACACCACGGAGCAAACTTGGCTGAAACCACAATCATTTATTTTAACAAAACCCCTTATTAATTGTTGTTATAATCTATTTTAGCACGTGGGAAAATATAAGAAATACCTTTATATGGATTTTGCTTAAATTTAATTAATTTACACATTGTTAAACAAACTTGCATTGATAAGATTAAAATCAATCGTTCATTTGATAAATAAAAGACAAAATGAGTGAATCCATTCTTAACGCACTGATTCATTTATTTGCCATCGTGGCAAACATAAGATTGAAGAAATTAACTCAGGCTGAGAAGAAAATTGTCAGGGAGTACCTGGAACGCCATTTAAATCAGGAATTGCTTGCCGAATATTTAAGACTATTTAACAATTATTTTGACTTTTATCAACGTGAACTTCGTGAAGATAATTCTACTCCTGTTGAGAATTACTCACTAATATCATTTCAGATTACCAATGTTTGCCGGCAAATTAAAAAAGGTCTTCTCCGGCAGGAAAGATTGTTGGTATTTATTCAATTACTGGAACTAATTTATGCCGACAAAACTGTAACAGAACGGGAATTAAAATTCATCAAAACTGTTGCCGATACCTTCAACATAGAACCCGGGGAATATGAAAACAGTAAAATATTCATTTTTGAAGGTAAACCGGAAAAAATTGACAAAGAAAGAATTCTGATCATCGATAATAAACAAAGAGAATGGTCGGATAGCCTTTCATGGGTAATGCGGAAAAAAACTAAAGATATTTCGAATCAACCTTATAAACATATATATAAGGAAAATTTATACGGACAGCTTTTATTTCTGCACCTGGAAAGCATCAACTGCTTTGTGGTGAGATATTTTGGACAATTAAGCCTTTTTGTCGAAGGAGAAAAGATTATTCCTGGTCATGCCTATTTTTTCAAAAGCGGTTCAATAATTAAAGGCCCGAATATTTCACCTATTTATTTCCATGATGTTAACCAGAAATTTCTTGAAACCCAGATTAAACATAAAATTGTTTTTAATACGTATGATATTGAATTTCATTTTCCGGGGTCAGAACAGGGGGTTCAAAGATTTAATGTCTCTGAAAATTCAGGGCAACTTATCGGAGTAATGGGAAGTAGTGGAGTGGGAAAATCAACATTGCTTAACGTTCTCAATGGCAACCTGCCACTAAAAAATGGAAAAATTACTATAAATGAATATAACCTGCACCATGAAAACAAGGAACTTAACGGGCTGATTGGTTACGTTCCACAGGATGACCTGCTGATTGAAGAACTTACGGTTTATCAAAATCTTTATTTTAATGCTAAACTATGTTTCAGAAACTTTACAGATGAACAAATCAATGAAAAAGTTAACAATACTCTTGAAGATTTAGATTTACTTGAAATTAAGGACATGATAGTTGGAAATCCCCTGAAGAAATTTATAAGCGGGGGTCAGCGTAAAAGGCTGAATATTGCTTTAGAATGGATACGTGAGCCGTATATTCTTTTTATTGATGAACCTACAACAGGACTTTCGTCAATGGATTCCGAAAAAGTGATGTACCTTCTAAAGCAGCAAATATTAAATGGATGTCTTATTATTGTAAACATACATCAACCCTCTTCTGAAATTTACAAATTATTCGATAAGATATGGATTTTCGATAAAGGCGGATATCCGGTTTTTCAAGGTAACCCTGTTGATGCAGTGGTTTATTTTAAAACGGTTGCTTCGCAGATTAATGCTGCTGAGAGTGAATGTCCTCATTGCGGTAATATTAATCCGGAACAAATTCTGAAAATTATAGAAGCCCGGGAAATAGATGATTACGGGAAAACATTAAAAAAAAGGAAAACACCCCCTGAAACATGGTATGAAAGATACAAATCAAAAATTGAGGCCAGAATTAAAAGAAAGGAAATTAACAACAGCCTGCCCTCTATTAATTTTAATATTCCTTCAGCCCTGAGTCAATTTAAGATTTTTTCAAAAAGAAATTTATTGAGAAAATTAGCTAACAGACAATACGTTTTGTTAAATCTGCTGGAAGCCCCGATTTTAGCAGTCATTTTAAGTTATTTTTCAAAATACATAAGCAATGAAGGCTATGTCTTTGCCTTAAATAAAAACCTGCCGGTATTTTTATTCATGGGGATTATTGTTGCTTTATTCATGGGGTTGACTGTCAGCGCTGAAGAAATTATTAAAGACCGGAGAATTCTTAAACGTGAGTCATTCCTGAATTTAAGCTGGATGAGCTATCTGAATTCAAAGGTACTTTATTTATTGGTACTTTCAGCAATACAAACATTTACATTTGTGCTGATTAGTAATTTAGTCCTGGAGATACAGGGTATGCTTTTGCCTTTTTGGTTAATATTGTTTACAACATCGGCTTTTGGAAATCTGATAGGATTAAATATTTCATCGGGATTAAATTCGGTTATTACCATATATATCCTTATTCCCCTGATATTAGTACCTCACCTTTTACTAAGCGGAGCAATGATTAAATTTGATGATCTGCATGAACATATTACCAACAAAAAATTTGTTCCTTTTATTGGAGAAATCATGGTAACACGATGGGCCTATGAGGCGATTATGGTAAAGCAATTTAAGGACAACCATTATGAAAAACACTTTTTCCAACAGGATAAGATTATCAGTCAAGCTGATTATAAAACATCATACCTGATACCTGAATTGGAAGCAAGAGTGAAAATGGTAGAGCGCAATATGCATTCAGCAGACAATCTTCAAAAAGCTGCAAAAGATCTCCAAATAATAAGAGCAGAGCTGGTAAAGTTGCATGAAGACGCTGATAAACCTCCTTTTGAATACTTACCTTATTTAACAGTTGACAACATCAACGAAAACATGATGGAAGAACTTAACGATTACCTGATTTTTTTGAAGCTTCATTTTAATAGACTCGGACAGGAAGCCTCAGAAGCGAAAAGACAAATAAATCAGCGATTAGTTGAAGAATACGGAATAAATTGGATAAGGGAATTGAAGCGAAATAACCACAATCGAAGTGTGGAGGATTTTGTGATGAATGCCAATGAAATTAATAAAATGTATGAAACGGAATATGAATTCATACAGAAGATAGATCCAATTTTTAAAGAGCCAAGGTCAGATTGGGGCAGAGCACATTATTACGCTCCTGTAAAAAATTTCCAGGGAATAACGATAGACACTTTTTGGTTCAATATTTTAGTTATATGGCTTGGAATAGGAGTTTTATATTATGCACTTTCATTTAATCTTCTGGAAAAAATCCTGGGAAAACTGGATGCGTTAATTGCCGGTTTAAGCGCTTTTACTCAGAATACCAGACAAAACGTATAACGGCAAAAGTCAAGAGCCGGAAACGTTGTTAAATGGTTGAGTGGCTAATTTGTATATAGTGAATTGGTAATAAGGCTGGGGGAGTAAAGTTTCGTATTTTTGTCAACCATATTTATGATAGGTCAATGATGAAACTTGGAACTTGAAACCTGAAACCTTTAACAGTATGGCTGGTCCCTCAGTCATTAATCAGGCCTT
>JBKGZD010000156.1:0-5931 GCA_046545795.1 Bacteroidales bacterium
ATAAATATAAGGATTTTGTTTTGTTGATAAAAATATATTTTTAAATTTGGAAATGGTTAAATGGAATTCTTAAATAAATTTAAAATATAACTATTATGAATGCTACACTGCCCATTCAATTGAGATCAAAAGAGACTTTACGGACTATCGCATTTGATCTGTCAGCGGTTCTGTTTATTTATTTTATTCCCGCTATCTCTCACATGCTAAATGCTCCAGTGTATTTTATTGAACCAATGAGAATTGCACTGGTTCTTGCATTGCTTCATACAACTAAACGCAATGCTTACGTACTTGCTATAACCTTACCAATCTTTTCATTTCTCGTTTCAGCACATCCAATGTTTGCTAAAATGTTGATTATAACTGCAGAATTAACATTGAATGTCTTTTTGTTTTATTATTTGCTTAATAAACTCAAGTCTGCTCCTCTGGCAATTCTGACAAGCATTGTTTTGAGTAAGGCATTTTATTATGCAATAAAATTTCTCTTAATTAACTTTGCAATTGCTTCGCTTGGTATGGTGGGCATACCCATTCTGATGCAAGTGCTTATGACTTTGGTCTTTACTGCATATTGCTGGGTGATATTCCAAAAGAAAGCGCCTGCAACAAAATAGATAGTTTTTCAGGACTTTTAGAGAGATAAATATTATTTGAAAAAAGAGTCTCAACTGAAATGAGCAAGGTGCTTTATCAGTTGAGATTTTTTTGTGTAGTGACTTTTTTACAAGTATTTTTACCTATATTAATAAATTGGCTTAACCGGGAATCGAGCATATAAGAGGTCAACAACAAACCATGCTAACTTTATGAGGTACACAATATTTTTGCTGCTTATCTTCCTTCAGCCTCTTTCAACTTCGGCCCAGGAGAAAATTGCAAGAGGACCGGAAAAGGGAACATTATTATTAATGGGTGGTCATGCAAAGGATAGCATTTTTTTTCCTGTTTTCAGCCAACTGATTGGAGGTAAAGATGTACCTATTGTTATCATCCCAACAGCGAAACGGGAAGAAGCCATCCACCATTTTAATTTTCTGGAAAGGCAGAAGCAGCGTTTTGAGGATGCAGGGTTTAATGATGTTACTATTCTTCATACGCGTAGTAGAAAGAAGGCTGATTCAGAAGCGTTTGTTGAACCATTGCGACGAGCGGAAGGAGTATGGATTATGGGTGGATTGCCATGGAGATTAGCCGATGCCTACCTGAATACTTTAACACATAAGGAATTGAATGACCTGTTGGAAAGGGGAGGTGTTATAGCAGGAACTTCTGCCGGAGCCAGTATACAAGCATCATTTTTGGTAAGAGGAGACACCGTTACAAATACAGTTATCGAAGGGCATTATAAAGAAGGTTTTGGTTTTTTGGAGAACACAGCCATTGATCAACATCTATTGGACAGAAACAGGCAGTTTGATATGTTTAGAATTTTAGAAAAACGTCCTGGTTTGTTTGGTTTAGGGTTGGACGAAAATACGGGAATTGTCGTAAAAAATGATACTTTAGAAGTTATTGGTGAGAGTTATGTTGCCGTTTATGACGGCCAGCGCTGGTCTGCTGAAAAAGATACAGTATTCCAGTTGGCAGAGGATGAAAAAGAGTTTTACTTCCTCCAAAAAAAGGATAGATATTTCTTGCCTGAGAAAAAAATAATAAAGGGCAACAGGCTTCGCTATATTCTTTCTCCCTGATTTTTAGCAAGTTTTACTGTTGCTCAATGCCTTTTAATGATAGTTGTATGCGGCCTCTTGTTTTATCTACATCCAGAATTTTTACATGTACCTGCTGGTGAAGGCTGACAATATCCGAAGGGTTTGAGACATACTTGTCAGCTAAATTGGAAATGTGAATTAATCCATTTTCCTTGATTCCAATATCCACAAACGCACCAAAGTTGGTTATGTTTTTTACTATTCCCGGCACTACAGTTCCCGGCTTCACGTCATCTATTGATTTGATATTTTTGTCAAACTCAAATATTTTTAGTTGCTTCCTTGGATCGCGCCCGGGTTTTTCCAATTCCTGCATAATGTCTTTTAATGAAGGAAGTCCTGTTTCCTCAGTAATGTAATTCCGGATATTGATTTTTTCTCTTAATTCTTTCTTTTCTATTAAATCTTTAACCTTGCAGTTCAAGTCTTTTGCCATTTGTTCTACAATATGGTAACTTTCCGGGTGAACGGCACTGTTGTCAAGAGGATTCTTCGAAATGTCCACCCTCAGAAAACCTGCGGATTGCTGAAAAGCTTTACTTCCCATCAATTTGACATCTTTTAATTTTTTCCTGGAAGTAAATGCCCCGTTTTCATTTCTGTATTCTGTGATGTTGTTAGCGAGTTTTGGGCCAAGGCCGGAGATGTAACTTAATAAGTGTTTGCTTGCTGTGTTTACATTCACTCCCACCAGATTTACACAGCTTTCTATGACCTGGTCTAATTTAACTTTCAGTTTTGCCTGGTCAACATCATGCTGATATTGCCCTACGCCAATGGATTTCGGATCTATTTTGACTAATTCAGCCAGTGGGTCCATCAGTCTTCTGCCTATAGATACTGCGCCTCTTACCGTAACATCGTAATCAGGGAATTCTTCACGTGCAGTTTTGGATGCTGAATACACCGAGGCTCCATCTTCATTAACAATAAATACGCTCACGTCCCGGTCGAATTTCAGGTTTCGTATAAACTCTTCTGTTTCCCGGCTGGCTGTTCCGTTTCCAATGGCAATCACTTCAATTTTATGAGAGTTGAGGAGGTTAACAATCTTTTTAGCCGCTTGTTTTTTCTCTTCCTGGGGTTTGTGTGGGTAGATATTTTCATTGTGCATCAGATTTCCTTGTTCATCCAGGCATACAACTTTACATCCTGTTTTATATCCCGGGTCTATAGCAAGTATTCTTTTTTGTCCTAAAGGAGGAGCAAGTAATAGTTGCCTGAGATTATCCGCAAAAACTTTTATTGCTTCATCATCCGCTTTTTCTTTGTAATAGGCTTTTGCTTCATTTTCCATAGAGGGAGCAATTAATCTGCTATAGCTATCTGTAAGAGATTTTTCAACCTGGATGGTGCATTCGTTGTTTTTCTTGAGAAAAAGCTTTTTTAAGATGTCCAGTGCCTCCTCTTTCTCAGGCTCAATATTGACTTTTAAAAAACCTTCTTTTTCGCCCCTCATTATTGCCAGGTATCGGTGGGAAGGACATTTTTTTAATAACTCTGACCATTCGAAATAATCTTTGTATTTTTCTCCTTCTTCTTCTTTATTCCTGGATACTTTTGAAACAATAAGAGCTTTGTCCAGGAAGAGTTTTCTTATCTGTGCCCTTGCCCTCTGGTCTTCGTTGATCCATTCAGCAATGATATCTCTGGCTCCCTGGAGTGCTTCTTCATTGGTTGGTACATTTTCACTGAGATATTCCTCCGCTATGGTTACAGGATCTGTTTCATTTTGTGTTAGAATAATTTCTGCCAATGGTTCCAGTCCTCTTTCCCTGGCCTTGGTTGCCCGTGTCCGTTTTTTGGGTTTATACGGGAGGTAAATATCTTCTAATTCCTGCAGGGTACTTGCCTTTGTAATTTTTTCTTTCAGTGATTCTGTTAGCTTTCCTTGTTCTTCTATAGTTTTCAGGATTGTTTCTCTGCGTTTGTTCAGCTCTTCCAATTTGCTGTTTTCTTCCTGAATGTCCCCAATAAATGTTTCATCCAGGTTGCCTGTTTTTTCTTTTCGGTATCTGCTGATGAATGGAATTGTAGCCCCTTCATTGAGTAATGCAAGTGTATTTTTAACCTGCCAGGGTTGCAGGCTTAACTTAGCAGCAATTTTTTGAGTATAATCAGTATTCATAATTTTATTCTTTAAATCGAAACGAAGATATTGTAGTTTTTTGTTTATAGTTTTTTATGAAAAAATAACATTCATGTAAATTAGGACTATTTATCTGTTTTTCGTGAAACGAACATATAAAAAGTTAAGGTAAAAAAAAAAGATGCCACCATAAAAGGCGGCATCAATATTTATTTTAGTTGGAGTTATTTCTAGAACAGTCCTGAAATATTACCATCTTTATCGACGTCTATTTTTTCAGCTGCTGGCGATTTCGGCAATCCAGGCATTCTCATTATTTTTCCTGTAATTGGAACTACAAAACCTGCTCCTGCTGAAATTTCTATTTCTCTCACAGTTACAACAAAATCTTTTGGCCTTCCCAATAAATCAGGATTGTCAGAGAGTGATTTTTGTGTTTTAGCAATACAGACAGGTAGTTCCCCCAGTCCTAATTCTTCAATTTTTTTCAGGTCGCTTTTTGCAGTAGCTGTATAATCTATTGCAGCAGCTCCGTATACTTTTTTCGCCACAGTTTCAATTTTCTTAGGAATATCCCACTCCCATTTATACATGGGTTTGTACTTGTTTTTACAATTATCGGCTGTGTGTTTTACTTTTTTAGCCAGGTCTACTGCTCCTTTTCCTCCTTTTCCCCAAACATCAGCTACAACTGCCTCAATTTCTTTTTCTTTTGCTCTCTTCTGAATAAATTCCAACTCTTCTTCCGTATCGGTTGCAAATTTATTAATTGCTACTACAGCACAGATGTCAAATGTTTGTATATTTTCAATATGTTTTTCAAGGTTTTCAATTCCTTTTTTCAGGGCTTCCATATTGGGTTCGTTAATCTTGTCTTTGGACGCACCACCATGATATTTAAGGGCGCGCGCTGTTGCTACAAGGACGACAGCTTTAGGAGATAATCCTGAATATCCGCATTTTATATCAAAGAATTTTTCTGCTCCCAGGTCAAACCCAAAACCAGCTTCTGTAACAACATAATCGGACATTGACATTCCTGTTTTTGTTGCGATAACAGAATTGGTTCCCTGTGCAATATTGGCGAAAGGCCCTCCGTGAATAATTGCCGGGGTGTTTTCTAATGTTTGTACAAGGTTTGGTTTTATAGCATCTCTCAGGAGAGCTGCCATCGCTCCGTGTGCATTAAGATCCCGTGCATATACAGGTTTTTTCTCAAAAGTGTATCCAATAAAGATGTTGCCCAGTTTTTCTTTCAGACCATCAAAATTTTCTGCAAGGCAAAGGATAGCCATTAACTCCGAGGCTGCTGTTATATCAAATCCGGTCTCTCTGGGTATACCATATGTTCTTCCACCCAAACCTACGATACTTTTACGAAGCGCCCTGTCGTTCATGTCCATAACGCGTTTCCATAAAACTGTCCTTGGGTCTATATTTATCGTGCGATGCTGAATGGCATTGTCAATTAGAGCAGATAGCAAGTTATGTGCTTTTTCTATTGCTGCAAAGTCACCGGTAAAATGTAGGTTTATATCTTCCATGGGGAGTACCTGCGATAAACCACCGCCTGTTGCACCACCCTTAATACCAAATACAGGGCCAAGTGATGGTTCTCTTAAAACAACAGAAGAATTAACACCGATTTGGTTTAATCCTTGTGAAAGGCCTATTGACATGGTCGTTTTCCCTTCACCGGCAGGAGTTGGTGAGATCGCGGATACTAAAATAAGATTGCTTTTGTCGACCTTTTTTTGGTCGATATAGGATAAAGGAACTTTGGCCTTGTATTTACCATACAATTCAAGGTCATCTTCTTTAATACCCATTTTTGATGCAATTTCTTTAATGGGTTTGATTTTGGCTTCCTTAGCAATTTGAATGTCTGATTTCATAGGTGTTCAGTTTTTATGATTTGTTCTGTATTTGTTTCACATGGTTATTTTTAACTTTAAACAAATTTATTCAATTCTGGCGTTTGATGTTCATATAAAAGTTAAAACATAATGATAAGCTTATTTGTTCAATAGGCAACTATTCGTGAGAGTAGCTAATGTTAGCCTCCCATATACATGAACCCATTATTGTGCTTATTGATAGTATGTTAATAGCGTGAAAAAGTCA
>JBKGZD010000157.1:0-5915 GCA_046545795.1 Bacteroidales bacterium
TGAATGACAACAAAAAAACTCTACATAAAAATCCTAAACTGGATAAAATGGCTGTTATTTTTTGCAGGAATATTCATGCTTGCCATTTTGCTGCGTATCTTTGTATTTGAAATATACAGCATCCCCTCCGGTTCCATGAAAAACGCTCTCCTCCCGGGAGATAAGGTTGTTGTAAACAAACTGGCCTATGGCCCCAGGCTGCCGAACAACCTCAGCGAAATCCCGTGGCTGAACATCTTTGCCAGTAAGAAAAGCTATAATGACAAAAAACTCCATTCCCGCTTAAATGGCTTCACACAAATTGCACTCAACGATATAATTGTTTTTCATCACCCCGGTACCAACGAAGCTTATATCAAAAGATGTAACGGTTTGCCCGGAGATACAATAACATTAACGGACGACAACCTTTTTATCAACAATAAAAAAATCAGCAACCCGGAATCACTCCTCCATGAATACCAAATTGTCCAACGCAACACACTCCAATTTGACAAATGGGTTAAAGCAAACGATATCTCAATACGGAAGCTGGACACAAACCTCATTGCAATTCTAAACCCGAAACATAAATCTGAATTAGCAAATCAAAAATTCATTGACTCAATCATTTTCATGACCAATGATAGAAAACGAACAGTAATCAACCAAATCAATAACACCCATTCATCAGTTTACCATGTTTCCGCAGGAGGAAAATTCATGAATAACGACAAAAAATACAAAGAATGGGACAATTTTAACTTCGGCCCCCTTTATATACCCAAAAAAGGAGAAACAATCACGCTGGATACAAACAACATAAAACTTTATAAAAACATCATAGAAAAACACGAAAACAACGAATTAAAAGTTGAAAACGGCAAAGTCATACTCAACGGGAATGAAACCCGGCAATATCAGTTTCAGCAAAACTACTACTTCATGATGGGAGACAACAGGTTTCATTCCAATGACAGCAGAACCTGGGGTTTTGTCCCCGAGGATAATATAATCGGGAAAGCCACAACAATACTTTTTTCAAATGCATATGGCAAAATGCAGTGGAACAGGCTACTAAAACCAATAAAATAAAAACAACAAAGTGAAACAAGAATACAGGAACATATCGTCCTTTTCTATCATAATCATTTTCATTCTTCTATCTATTATCGGACTGGGACTCATCCCGCGCCTTAATGTCAGCCTAATCCCTTCACGTTCACTGCCTTCGGTTACAGTCTCTTACAACTGGCATAATGCCAGTGCACAAATTATAGAAAATGAAGTCACTTCTACCCTCGAAAGCCTTTTTAGTTCTATGAAAGAAGTACAGGAAAT
This sequence comes from Bacteroidales bacterium, assembly GCA_046545795.1. Taxonomy (GTDB): domain Bacteria; phylum Bacteroidota; class Bacteroidia; order Bacteroidales; family UBA12077; genus JAGXLC01. The sequence goes on from JBKGZD010000157.1 coordinate 1,321, forward strand.
AGAATCCAAAACCACAAAATCCGGGGGTAATATAACAATCTCATTTGACGAAGATACGGATATGGATGCAGCCCGTTTCCAGGTTTCCTCTTTTGTCCGGCAAGCATATGCAAAATTTCCTGACGATGTTACTTATCCGTCAATTTCAATTAACACGCCCAATGACGAACGCCAGTCGCTGCTTTCATACTCCCTGTATGGTTCAGCTTCTGCATTCTATATTCAAAAGTATGCAGAAAATAATATAAAACCAAGGATATCCAACGTACAAGGAATTAATAAAGTTGAAGTATACGGCGCCACTCCTTATGAATGGTTTATCACTTACGATCCGGACAAGATAAACACTTTAAACATCAGCATCAATGAAATAAGGCAAGCTATTGCTTCACACTTTCAAACCGAAAACCTGGGTTATGCAAGGCTGGAAAAAGGAAATAACGGAGATGAAGAAAATATCAGTCTTCGTCTAAAAACTGCAAGAAGCAAGGAACCTGAGTGGGAAAACATTGTGATAAAAAAATCAGGCTCAAGAATTATATACCTGACAGATATTGCAACAGTAAGGTATAAAGCCAGGAAACCGGATTCTTACTACCGCATCAATGGTATGAACACCATTAATTTCACGATAGAATCTGAAAAACAGGTCAATAACCTGAAACTTGCCAGGGAAGTGAAAGAGCATATTGCAGACATTGAAAAGCAACTGCCTGCGGGTTATTCCATTGAAAAAATGTATGATGCCACCGAGTTTATCAACAAAGAGCTGCATAAAGTAGGCATCAGAACCATTATTGCAGTAGCCGTGCTTCTGACATTTGTACTGCTGATAAGCCGAAGAATTAAATACCTCATTCTCATTACCATAAGTCTCATTGTAAACCTTGCCATAGCTGTGATATTTTATTATTCCGCCGGTGTGGAAATACACATTTATTCACTTGCCGGAATGACCATTTCACTGGGAATAATCATAGACAATTGCATCATAATGGCTGACCATATAAGGCATCAACATAACAAGAAAGTTTTTCTCTCAGTACTTGCTGCAACACTTACCACAACAGGTGCACTCAGCCTGATATTTTTTCTCAACCAGGAACAACAGCTTAATCTAATCGATTTCAGTCTTATAATCATCATCAACCTGATGGTTTCTCTATTCGTAGCTCTTTTCTTCATCCCTTCCCTGCTGGAAAAAATCAATATTGAACCCCGAAGGACAAGAAGGTTTTTCAGAAGAAAAAAGAGAGTCCTCCGTTTTACTTCACGTTACAGGAATTGGATAAAATGGCAACTAAAATATAAATGGGTTTTCATTCTGATTTTGATTTTAGGTTTTGGCACCCCTATTTACCAGCTCCCTGAAAATATTGACAAAGACACCACCTGGGCGAAAATCTATAACGAAACATTTGGAAGCAATTGGTACAAGGACAACATAAAAGACGCAGCAGACAAATATCTCGGCGGTACACTCCGGCTGTTTACGGAATTTGTTTACGAATCTTCCTTTTACAATGAACCAGAAAGAACAAAACTGTATATCCAGGGCAAAATGCCTGAAGGTTCGACTATTCAGCAAATTAATGAAGCAGTTCAGAAGATGGAGAACTACCTGAATAAATTTGAAGAGATTGAACTTTACCAGACCAACATTCAAAGTTATCGAAATGCCAGGATAACCATTTATTTCGAACCCGAACATGAAGCAAGCTTTTTTCCATTTGAGTTAAAAGGTAAACTTATTGCCAGGGCAAACAGCCTGGGAGGAATGGATTGGTCAATTTATGGGGTTGGTAAGGGTTTTAGTAATGCAGTGAATTTAGATTATAAAGATTCACGAATCTCTGTCTATGGTTACAATTACGACGAACTTTACGCTCATGCAGAAGAATTAAAAGAACGATTAAGTCAGAATCAAAGAGTCCGGGACACTGATATCCGCGGCAGAAGTTCATGGAGGTCTTCCCCACCCCGTCACAAATTTGTTGTCGACCTTCAGGAGGATTATATTGCCCAGTTAGGCCATTCACCCTTTGGAATATTCTCAGCCCTAAAGAAAAACACACTTCAACCCACTTCCATAGGTAGTTTTTTTATTGGCGAAAACATTCAAACCATCAAATTGCAAGCCTCCGATGAGGAATTTGATATCTGGTCGATGAAAAATACTCCTTTAGTCTCAGGCAACAAGATAATAAAGATGAAATCTGCCGGGGATATACAAAAGAAAAAAACAGGCAACGACATATACAAAAAGAACCAGGAATATCATCTATCCGTAGAATTCAATTTTGCAGGACCACAACCACTGAAAAACAAGGTACTCGACAATGTTTTGGAAGAAACCAATTCTGCTCTCCCATTAGGATACAGGGCAGAGACCCCCCGGTTTGCCTCCAGACAGGGAGACGAAACGAATAAAGTGTGGCTTCTCGCATTGGTTATTGCCATTATCTTTTTCATCTGCTCAATCCTTTTCGAGTCATTAAAGCAACCTTTTGTAATTTTATCGCTTGTCCCGGTATCATTCACAGGAGTTTTTCTCACATTTTACCTGTTCGACATCAATTTTGACCAGGGAGGATACGCTGCTTTTATTTTGCTGGCAGGGATTACAGTTAATGCTTCACTTTATCTTGTTAATGAATACAACAATTTGCCTGTAAAATTCAGAAAAAATCCAGTGCATGCCTATGCTAAAGCATTTAATCAAAAAATAATACCCATTTTGCTAACCATTACCTCTACCATTTTAGGGTTAATTCCCTTTCTTACGGGCGGGCAAAATGAAGTTTTCTGGTTTTCCTTTGCTGCGGGTTCCATTGGAGGCCTGGTTTTCTCTGTTATAGGAATTTTTATATTTCTTCCTGTCTTTTTCATTAAAAGAAAACCAACAAACAATGGATGAACAAAAAATATCATTTAATTTTGAGACTTTGACAAAAAGAATTGTTATGAAACGTCCATACGACCTTTGAAAAATAAATTATAATCATATGCAAAACAAGATTATCACGGCAATAGCGCTCCTGCTTTTTTCGATGACAGGAATTGCACAGGAAACTCAAAAAAAGTATTCACTGGACGATGTAATCCAGCTTGCACGGGAGCAATCCCTCGATGCTATGGTAGCCAAGCACCGTTTTAGGGCAAGCTATTGGCAGCACAGATCATTCAAGGCTAAATATCTGCCGGATGTTTCCCTGCAAGCTGAATTTCCACAGTTCAACCGAGCAATTAAAAACTATCAGAATCCAGACGGCTCCTACAGTTATATCGAAGACAATGTGAATACCACATCATTGAATCTGAGCATGTATCAAAATGTTGGTCTCACCGGTGGACAGTTGTTTGTCAATACAGAACTCCAAAGGGTAGATGAATTTGGAGATGAACGAGAATATTCTTATCTATCAAGACCGGTAAATATAGGATACCGCCAACCGATGGTATTTTACAACGAATACAAATGGGAGAAAGAAATTGAAAATCTCCAGTATGAAGAAGCCAAAAAAGAATACCTGGCCAGCATGGAAGAGACCACAATCAAAACAGTAAATTACTTCTTTGATTTGGTTCTTGCCCAGAAAAACCTGGAAATTGCAGAGACAAACTATGAAAACGCAGACACACTCTATAAAATTTCCCAGGAGCGTTTTGAAATAGGAACAATAGCAGAAAACGAACTTATGCAGATGGAGTTAAGCTTTCTGAATGCAGGCTCTAATCTTAACGAAGCTAAAATAGATTTAGAAGCAGCCAAAATAAAACTAAGAAGCTTTTTAGGATTCAATGAAAATGTTGATATTTCCCTTATCCCCCCATCTGATGTACCTGAAATAGATATCAAAGTACAGGAAGCTGTAGAGATGGCAAAAGAAAATAACCCCGAAATGCTTTCTTACGAAAAACAAATACTTCAAGCAGAAAGAGATGTTGCAGAAGCAAAAGCAGAAAAAGGCATTAAAGCCAACCTTTTTGCCAGTTTTGGGCTCACTCAGCAAGCCGGTGAATTTGAAAACGTCTACGAGAATCCACAAAACCAACAAAGCATCAATGTTGGACTTGAAATTCCCATTCTGGATTGGGGGCAGTCGAAGGGGCAATATAAAATGGCTCAGTCAGGAAAAGAAGTAATAAAGACAGACGTAGAGCGCTCCAGACAGGACTTTGAACAAAATGTAGCCCTGCGTATAATGAAATTCAACCTCCAGGATGATCAAGTAGAAATTAAAAAACAAGCAGATTTGACTGCTGAAAAACGCTATGATATAACAAGAAAACGTTTTCTTGTAGGCAAAATAGATGTTCTGGACCTGAATGTTGCCTCCCAGGAAAAAGATGTGGCTATGAGAGACTATATCTCATCTTTAAGGTCATTCTGGACTGATTATTATGAAATACGAAGAATAACACTCTATGACTTTTTTGAAGAGGAAAAATTGAAAACAGATTATGAAAATATTATAGACCGCTGATTTATATACGGTTTTAAACCGTAAAAAATTAGTTGCCCTGGGCTGTACTTCCTTATACATAAACTACGCAATCGCCTTATTAACAATATTTTATTGTTTATAGAATTG
>JBKGZD010000158.1:0-5751 GCA_046545795.1 Bacteroidales bacterium
TTTCACCCTTTCGCTCTAGCTTTCCCATCCCTTGTCCGGGTTTAATTACTTTCTACATCTCCGTCTCTTTTGTTTCATCCTTAGAATAGTTTTCCCATTTTTTTACGTTAAGCATATATCCTGCTTTTGAAATCATATGGGTACTTAGAGGTGTGGTTAGGAAAATAAAAATTATGATCGCTACTGTTTTTATCAGCGTCGAAAATTCAGGGAATACAGCTATAACAGCTAATAAAATCAGAATTATTCCGTTTGATGTAGTCTTTGTGGCTGCGTGCATACGCATGTACAAGTCGGGTAATGTAAGCAACCCCAAAGCCGAAACAAAAATAAAAAAAGCACCTAAAATCATTAAAATAAACGCTATCCATTCCATCATATCAGTCTCTTTTTGTTATAAATTTAGAAACAGCGATCGTAGCAATAAATACGACGAGTGAAATTATAATAACTATATCAAGATATTCCCTTCTGCCTGTAATCACCATTATTAAAAGAATTATACCCAGTGCAATAAATGCCAGCAACTCAAAAGCGACGACTCTGTCAGGCAAATCCGGCCCCTTCCATAATCTTATTAAAACCAGAATTATGGAAAGAATCATCAGATAAATAGCAATTTTCGCCCCCAAAATTATCATAAGCTGTTATTTAAAAAGATTTGATATTTTAGTTTCCAGTATCTTGATTTCATTTCTTATCTTGTCTTCGTCAGATAATATAAGTGCATGAACAAGTATATGCTTCTTGTCAGGAGATAAATCCATAGTAAAAGTGCCGGGTGTCATGCTAATCAGGTTTATCAGCAGTAATATTGCCTGGTCATGGGTCAGGTTAACCGGAATTTTCAGAATTCCGGGTTTCATCTTCAATCCAGGAGTAATTATTTGATAAGATAATTGAAAATTGGCCTGGAGAATTTTCAGGACATAAAAGAAGAAAAAATCCAGTATTTGCCATATTTTCTTAAAAACCCGTATAATCATAAAACCATTTATTTTAATACAGCATCAATATAGGCATTTGAGTCTTTGATCATTTCAGTGGCTTCAAACATTATATCCATAACCTGTTGCGTAAAAACCCCAAGTATCAAAGTAGAAAACGCCAGTATTATAACAGGAATCATCATAAAATTATTGAGTGGCATTGAATTTAAATCAGGACTGCCTTTGGGTGATGGTTTCCAGAAAGCTTCATTCCATATTTTAAGCATAGAAAACAAAGTAAAGATACTTGCCCATACTGCCACACCAGTCACCAGGAAATTGCCATTTTCAAATCCTGCTTTAATCAGCAGAAGCTTTCCAAAAAAGCCTGAAAGTGGAGGTATTCCGGCTAAAGATAAAGCAGGCAGGAAAAATATCACCCCCAGAAATGGATTCTCCTTAAACAAACCACCGATAGCTTTTAAATCATAGCTTCCTGTTTTTTGCTTTATCAAGCCACCGGCAAGGAATGCAGCAGACTTAGTAAGATTGCTGTGAACCATATAGAACAAAACGGAAGCCAGGGCAAAACTTGTAAAAAAGCCCAGTCCCATAATCAGGTATCCCATCTGGCTTATGATATAAAAGGAAAGAATTCTTCGTATATCGTAACTTGAAGCGGCTGTAAGGACACCAATAACCATTGTCAGCCCTGCCAGCACTAACAGAAGGGTTTGCCAGAAAGGTGTCAGGTTATCAAGATATAATGTAAAGAACCGTATCATAACATAGATTCCAACATTGGTTATAAGACCAGCAAATAAAGCGGTAACAGCAATAGGAGGAGTATGATATGATGCCGGCAGCCAGAAAAAGAAAGGAAAAACAGCAGCCTTTATTGCAAAAGCAGTAAAGAATAAGACAAATGAAAAATTCATAATACCTGATTGTCCATCAAACCTAACAACCTCCGCTAAATCAGCCAAGTTAAGGGTTCCGGTCTTCCCGTATACCAAACCAATTCCTGCTAAAAAAAGAAATGATGCCAGCAGGTTCATCGTCACATACTTGATAGCTCCTTCCAATTGTTGTCTTTTCGTGCCGAGGGTTATTAATACAAAGGAAGAAATAAGCATCAGTTCAAACCAAACATACATATTGAATATATCCCCGGTAATAAGTGTTCCGTTAACACCCATCAAAAGGGTATGAAAAAACAGGAAAAACTTATATTCATGATGTTTTCGGGAAACAGATGCAAAAGAATAAATTCCTACCAGCAGTGCAGTAAAAGAGGAGACCAACAACATAATAGCACTCAGTAAATCAACCACGAGGGTAATACCCAAAGGAGCCCTCCATCCTCCACTTTGCGTAACTTGTATTCCTTGTGTTTTTACCTCAATAAAAAGTAAAACACTTACAAGAAAAACAAAAAATATCCCACTCAACCCAATAATTTTGGCTGTTTGTATGTTTCTTGAAAAGAGAATAAGCAATACAACAATTAACAGGGGTATTAATATGGGAAGTGTTATCATCATAAGTTTTCCGTTTGTTTTACCTGGTCAGTATCATAAGTTCCGGTTTTCTTGTAATATTTATACTTCAGCACCAAAGTAAAGACAATGATTCCAAAAGCAATCACAAGCGACGTTATAATTATTGCTTGCGGAATAGGGTCTGCAAACTGATCCGTTAATACAATTTCTCCTTCCTTAAGGAACGGCGGCTCACCTGATGTTAATCCCGCTGATAAAAATATCAACAAGTTGGTTGCATTGCTGAAGAATATAATACCAAGAATCAGTTTCACCAGGCTTCTCCTCAGCAATAAGTAAACACCTGCCGTGTAAAGTACACCTGTAACTATAGCCAAAATTACTTCCATATCCATTCTTCCATCATTGATGTAAACACAATATGAATAAAACCGGTAACTGAAAAATAAATTCCAAAGTTGAACAACAAGGGAGTTCCAATCCTTAAGTTAAACTCCAATTCTGATATGTGTATACGCGTCCACAATCCCTCCATCACATAATCACTTACCACCAGTCCTGTTACAGCGCTTGCCAGGATAAATACCATACCAACAATTACAAAAACCATAGCCTGGTTTTTTCTTCCCCTGGTCAAAACAGAACTATCAAAAGCAAGATATTCAAGGACAAAACTACTACCGGCAATTAAACCGGCTATAAAACCGCCTCCGGGATAATTATGCCCCCGGATAAGCAGCCATACAGAGACCACAATAAACAATGGTTTTAATACCGGTATTGCCATTTTCAGAATTTCAGAATTCATTTTTTATCAAATTTTAACAAAGCCACAATCCCCAGGGCAGCCACCACAAGAATGACTATTCCTCCAAAAGCATCTAATGAACGGAAATCCATAAGGATTGTATTTACAATATTTCCACCAAAACTTTGTGTCAGGGCATTATTGATATATTGCTGAGAAACAGGATTGTAAAGGTCAATACTCTCAGCCTGCAATGCGACTATAGTCATAAATCCCCCTATTATGACAGCGACTATAGCATCACGTATTTTCGTCGCCCTGCTTGAAAGCTTTGCAAACCGGGGTAGTTTAAGAACAACGAGTACAAAAGTCACCACTATTAAACTTTCTATGAGAAGTTGTACAATAGCTAAATCAATAGCGCTGAATATCAGATAAATAAGTGCAAGGCCATACCCTACCACCCCCATTGAGATAATTGCAGTCATTCTTGAATTGGAGAGTACTGCAAACAATGAAGAGGCAATAATAATTACGGCCAGAATTAATATATACAGGGAAACATCAGCTGATGACATTTCAAAATGCAACAAATCATACCGGACAATCTGATACCAGCCGAGCAAAGCGACTAATACAAACAAAATCATCAGGTAAAACCGGTGGTATCCATGCTGTATAATTTTAGTCTGCCCTCTGCTTAGCATAAGTATCCATTCCAGAAAATTGAAAAACACATTACTAAGTTGTACCCGGAACAGAAAACTCTGTATTTTACGAAATACCGGGATAATATGCTTATGCAAAAAGAAAAATCCAAATCCGGCCATTATAGTAAAAGCGCTTATCAAAAATACCTGGTCAATTCCATGCCAGAGACTTAAAGTCACATCCACCTCTTTAGCCATCACCACACCTAAGGCAGGTTGAATAAGCTTTTCTCCAAGTTGATCGGGGAAAAACCCAAGAATAAGGCCTCCAAGCGCTAATATTGCCGGACCCGACCAGTAATGATAGGAGGTTTCTTCAGGAACTTTAGGTGTATCCATCGAAGGCCTCAAAAATACCCGGTAAGCAATGAACAAAGATACCCATACCATAAAGATGTTAGCCATGACACCAAAAACTACAAGAAAATTTAAAATATTAGGTGCCTGTAACTTAGCTTCATAAATAATTTCTTTACTGATGAACCCCAGCATTGGAGGCAAACCAGCCATAGAAAACAAAGCCATAATGGCAACAACAGTTGTTATAGGCATCTTCCTTACCAAATTCCCTAGATATTCAACATTACGCGTGCCGGTTTGTTTGTAAACCGAGCCAGTTACCATAAAAAGACTGCCTTTATACAATGCATGGACAATGACAAAAATTAATGCGGCCTTAATTGACAGTTCAGTATCAATACCTATTAATAGCATCAAAGTTCCCAGTGCGCTGATAGTTGTATATGCCAGAATACTCTTTAAATCTTTTTGTCCAAGTGCCAGGAAAGCCCCAACCAGCATTGTAAAAGCTCCAACAAAAGAAATAATGGTTTGCCATTCCGGTGTATTTCCTAAAACCGGGTTTATACGAGCTAATAAATATACCCCAGCTTTAACCATTGTTGCAGAGTGCAAAAAAGCACTCACAGGAGAAGGAGCACGCATAGCCTCCGGAAGCCAAAAGTGAAATGGAAACTGAGCCGATTTGCTGAATGCTCCGCCCAGAATCAACAGCAATATAACAAGATACTGTGGATGACTAATTAAATATTCATGCTGACTCATGAGTTCACGGATATCGTAGGTCCCGGCAATGTTTCCCAATAAAACAAAGCCAGCCAGCATCATCAATCCTCCAAAGAATGTAACCAGGAATGCCTGTAGAGCAGCTTTTCGCACCTCTTCCTTATGATGCTGAAAACCAATCAGTAAAAAAGAACTTACACTGGTCAATTCCCAGAAAACATAAAGAAGCAAAAGATTGCGGGACATAACCAAACCAAGCATCGAACCCATGAAGAAAAGGAGGTAAAAGTAAAAGCGCCTTGTGTGAATAAAAGAGCGCATATATTCACGAGCATAAATAAGAATAAAACCACCGATACCTGAAATTAGAAGAACAAATATCAAACTGAGTCCGTCCAGGGTGAAACTTAAATCCAGACCAAGAAAGGAAATCCAATCTGCAGAAGATGTCAACCCTCCAAATTCTTCAATAAAAGGCATCTGAAAAATAAAATACACAAATATCCCAAAGGGAAAAATGGACATAATCCACCCTTTAAGATGGTCATACCTTGAAGGGATAACCAATGAAAAAAATGCCGCAAAAAATAATATGAGTATAGTGTATGCCAAATTTCAGTTCTGTTTTATTTAACAATTATTTTATGCCTATAATACGTTCATACTTTCTTTTATATATTCAAAATTCACTTTTTTAAACAAAAATAATAAAGATTTTGTTGCTCGGAGTTTTTCAATCTCAGGAAATAAAAAATACGTGAAACTCATCACTTATCTCACCTCCCTTTGGTACTTTGAAATTAATGATGGGTAAACATTGTTTCTTGTTAACCAGC
>JBKGZD010000159.1:0-5701 GCA_046545795.1 Bacteroidales bacterium
TCTGTTTATTACTTTGTTTATTGTTTTGTTTGCTGTTCTTTTTGTTACTCTTTTTCTTTCTTAATTTAGACATTATGTCTTTAGCGTCTGACAATTGTATTTGATCCCTGGGGATTTTTATATCACCGTCAGAAAGTGTTTCTATGTCATCAAATATTTTTTCGTCAGTTACTGTGTCCTTATTCCAGGTGATGTAATTCTTCTTCATATGATTCCCAATAATGGTAAGCAGGGTGTTTTTTTCTTCACCTTCGGGGTATTGAGCTGCTTTGTTAATCATTTTTTCAATGATTTTACCATAATGTTTGAATCTTATATCATAGTTGTTGTAGGGAACGGAATCGGGCTTTCTGTCTAATTTTTCTTTTGGCGGTGGATCATATGGTGAATCAATATCGAGTTCAAATTCACTGATCATAATCAGGTGGTCCCACAACTTATGTTTGAAATCTGCAATATCTCTATAGTGAGGGTAAATATTCCCCATAATATTGATAATGCTTTGAGCCATTTTATTTCGTCTATCCCGGTCTTCAATTGTTTTTGTGTATTCTACAAGTTTCTGTATATTTCGCCCGTATTCGGGCAATGGCATTTTTTTCCGGCTTGTATTGTATTCCATAATTTTAAAATCATTAAAATTTTAGCAAAAATAGTGCTTTTTATATTCGTTTCAAACTAATCGGAAATTATTTTCAATTTTGCATATTTGAGCAGCAATTGTTTATCCCCATATCTTTCAAACTGGATTTTTGCTTTCGTATGTGGCATAGCGTTTTCGAGGCTGAGAATTGTTCCTTTCCCGAATCTGTCATGCTCTATTGTCATTCCTTCCTTAAATTCTCCCTGATATTCAGATTCCGGATTACTTTCTTTTTTAGCAGAGCTTCTTACTTTTTTTAATTTCCTTGAGCCATGTATACTTGTGAAATTTTGTTTTTCTTGTGTCATAAAATTATTCTCTGTAAAACTTTTCTCTTCTACCTGCTCTTCACTGGAATCATACTCTGGGAATATCATATAGTTTGGATCAATATCGTAGATAAACCTACTTGGCCTGGTAGGGTAGGAAGAGCCGTATTTGTACCTGTTGTTGGCATAACTGATTGTAGCCTTTTCTTCGGCACGGGTCAGAGCTACATAGAATAACCGCCTTTCTTCTTCAACATCTTTTTCAGTATTCATAGACATTTGTGAAGGAAACAGTCCTTCTTCTATGCCAGCCAGGAAGACTTCTTTAAATTCCAACCCTTTGGCCGAATGCATGGTCATGAGAGTTACTTTATCGCTGTCTGCCTGGTCTTCCTTGTCAATATTTGTCATTAGAGAGATATCTTCCAGGTATTCTGTGAGGGTTGGGGTTCCTTCCCCATCATAATTTGTGGTGAAATCTTTGATTCCGTTAAGTATTTCCTGGAGGTTCTGGTATTTGGTTTGATCCTCAATGGTTGTTGGATTTTCGTATTCTTCAAGCAGACCCGATTTGCTTGCCACTGTTAAGGCTACGTCGTAAGCATCATTATTTTCTGCAATTTCGGTAAAATGTTTTATTTGTTGAACAAAATGTTTTATTTTATTGATTGCTCCTGAGTTAAGATTAACCTTGTGTTTTTCCGGATCTTGCAAAACTTCCCAGGCGCTGATTCCTTGTGAATTTGCATATGTTCTTATTCTATCCTGACTTGTTTTTCCAATACCCCGTGCAGGAAAATTGATGATCCGAAAGAGAGCTTCTTCGTCTTGTTTGTTAATGCATAAACGAAGATATGCCATCAGGTCTTTGATTTCTTTTCGCTGGTAAAATGAAATTCCACCATAAATCTTATAGGGAATGTTAAATCGCCTGAAAGCTTCCTCAAAGTTCCTTGACTGTGCATTTGTCCGGTAAAGTATGGCAAAATCTTCATATTTATATCCATTGACTCCAATTTTATCTGAAATGGATTTCGCAATATTTATGGCTTCTTCTGTATCAGTGAACGATTCAAGAATTTCAATTTTCTCACCCTCTTCTTTACTTGAAAAAACTTTTTTTTGTATTTGGTTTTCATTTTTCTGAATCATGCTGTTTGCAGCATTTACTATTGTCTGTGTAGAACGGTAGTTTTGTTCCAGCTTAAAGAGTTTATATTGTGGATAGTCTTTCTGAAAGTTGAGTATGTTTTCAATTTTTGCACCTCTGAAGGAATAGATGCTTTGGGCGTCGTCGCCTACTACACAGATGTTTTGTTTTTGCTGTGAAAGTTTTTTGACTATTAAGTATTGTGCAAAATTTGTATCCTGGTATTCGTCCACAAGAATATAATGAAACCTGTTTTGGTATTTTTCTAATAATTTTGGATGATCACGGAAAAGGATATTGATATTCAGCAAAAGGTCATCAAAATCCATTGCATCTGACTTCTTACACCTTGTGGCATATATTCTGTAAATGTCACAAATTTTTTCCTTTTGCTCTTTTTCATCTTGTTTCAGAATTTTGGTGTTTTTATTATATGTTTGCCAGGTAATAAGATTGTTTTTAGCTTTTGAAATTCTGAACTGTACAGCCTGTGGTTTATATTTTTTATCATCAAGATTGAGTTCTTTGATAATATTTTTTATTAGCGCTCTGGAGTCAACTGTATCATAGATTGTGTAATTGCTTGAGTAGCCAATGGCTTTGCTTTCCACCCTGAGGATTTTTGAGAATACAGAATGAAAGGTTCCCATCCATAATTTCCTGGCACTTTTTTCTCCAACAATTTGAGCTATACGTTCTTTCATCTCATTAGCTGCCTTGTTGGTGAACGTCAGAGCCAGAATATTCTCAGGCTGGACTCCCTGTTTCAAAAGGTAGGCTATACGGTATGTCAGCACCCTGGTTTTGCCTGAACCCGCACCGGCAATTATTAATGAAGGACCCTTGTAATTAACTGTTGCTTCCTTTTGCGCTGAATTTAATTCATCTAAAAATTTTTCCACAGGTTTTCTTTTTTTAAGTCAACAAAATTATATTCAATCTTTGGTCTCTCAAAATGGTTTAGGGTATAAAATTCAGAAAATAAAATCTTTTTAAAATAGTTTCTATATTTAGTATTAAGTTTGCTGTGCCATCTGACATTAATAAATCAAAAACAAACAGATGAAACGTCTATGATAAGTTCCATAAGACCTTAAAAAAATTAAAAAATAAACTTATGAAATATCAATTGTTCAAGTTTCGGTTTTTTCTGTCGATAATTACCATTTTCTTTATTCCGGTATATTCTTTTTCCCAAATATTCGTCCCTTTTGATAATGTGGATAAAACAATGCCTACTGGTTATGGTGCAGATACTATTTTCATTTTTTATTCAGATCACCCGGAAAAAAAACTGAGTGCTGAGCATAGCTCCCGCAACAGGGCAAACTTTAGCTGGAGTGTGTTTAACAAGGAAACAGAACAATATGACATGCTTTTCACACATAATGATACTGCCACCTCTTCAATCTCTTTAGATTCTTTATATGATGATGGCAGACTGAATAAAGCTATGGAGGCTCTAAAGGTTGAAGTCACGGATGAAGAAGACAGTACCGAATATTACCGTGCCTGGGCTTTAGTAGATACATTCCCTGATTTTGGGGATATATGGATTGAATCTAACGAATGTCAAAAGCTTTGGCTGGCTGTTGAAAAATTCACTCTGAACAATTATGAATATTATCAATTGGACGATTCCTCTTACTCTTCCCTGACATTAAACAACGAGCGTAAGGTTAGCTGGGAGTCTTCTGAGGATGTTGATATTTATAGTGCTGATGTTCTGATAGATTATGGGGATATGTTTGTTGGTAAAATTGGCGCAGTGGCTGGAAATGAGGGGCAACTTGAATATTTTGGCCCCTATGAGGAGTCGGATTATTATTTGAGCGTTGAGAATTCGTTTGGGAACAGCCGTTCGGATACAATTTTCAATGTCCCGGCTAAGGCTGTTGAAGCCGATTTTGAGATTTATAAAATAGAGATGGATGGCAACGAAACAACATATGATAAAAGTGATATCAATGAAGCCCCTTTGCAGATAAGACTGGAAAATCAATCCAAAAACTCAGATAATTTTTATTGGACTGGTTATGAGGATTCTACAAGCATACTCAAGGGAGCCTCCAAAATACTCTGGGAAAACAGGCAGGAGAATCCTTCAATAGATAGCATTCCTAAGTACAGGCCAGGTAAATATCCTGTGAAACTTATTGCCGATAATGAGTATGAATGTGTTGACAGCATGACTTATTATCATGTATCAGTGGATTCATCCAGGATAGATTCAGCAATGATTCCCAATGTATTTACACCCAATGGAGATGGTTCAAATGACGTTTTTGTCCTTCCAAAACGAACAAATGTATCAGGAAGTGGTTCACGTGGAATTGTTTCCATTGAACGGCTTGAGGTGACAATTCTTAACAGAAATGGTGAGCTGGTATACAAATATGAGGGTCATCCTGATGATTGGGAAGGATGGGATGGTAAGGTAAAAAACAGTAACAGGGATGCTAAAGAAGGCACTTACTTATACGTTATTAAGGGGCATGGCTATGATGGTGTAAGCCATGAAAGTAAAGAATTTACTGGCTTTCTGTATTTATTCAGGTAATATTTTGCGTTAAACCCCGGTTCTGTAAAATTTTACCAGGACTAATCTATCTTCAATCCAACAAATCACTCAAGGCCTGTTCCAGAGTATTAAATCTGAATTCAAAGCCTTCATCCTTTAGTTTCCGGGGAATAGCCTTTTGTCCTTTGAGCATCGTCTCTTTGGCCATATCTCCATAAATCAATTTTAAAAAGAAGGCAGGAATTCTAAATAAGACGGGACGTTTCATTACCTTGCCCATTACTTTGGCAAACTCTTTCATTCTAACAGGATTAGGAGCTGTCAGGTTGTAAAAACCGCTTGAATCTTCTTTTTCCATCAGCCATATAATGGCATTTACTTCATCTTCGATATGAATCCATGATAGCCATTGATTTCCTGAACCAGGATATCCACCGGCAAAATATTTAAATGGAATCTTCATTTTAGGCAACATCCCTCCTTCTCTACCCAATACTACACCTGTTCTTAAAAATACTTTCCGGGTATTGTCCTTTTCAACATTTCTCACAGAATCCTGCCATTGATTGGTAACCATTGATAAGAACCCTTCGCCCTTAGGAGAATCCTCTGTAAAAACCTCTTCTTCGGAAAACCCATAGTATCCAACTGCTGAAGCCTGCAAAAGCAGATATGGCTTTTGGTGACTTTGTTTAAGAGCAAAGGATAGTGCTTTTCCTACATTAACCCTTGTTGACAATATTTTTCTTTTTTGTGCAATAGTCCATCTTTTTGCTGCAAGATTTTCACCTGCCAGGTTAATAACAACATCAACTTTATGCGCAAATTCCTGAAGCACAACATATTCATCAGTTCTCCACTGTTGAATAGATACTTTATTACCGAATATTTTTTCTGCTTTTCCATAGTTTCTTGAAAAAACAGTAACCTCATGCCCCCTCTCCAGTAATTTTGCTGTAAGATGACGACCAATAAAACCTGTTGCTCCAATTATAAGTACTTTCATAAGTTTATTTTTTAATTTTTTAAAGGTCTTATGTAACTTACCATGATAACTTCTTTTAACTGTTTAAAGCATTTTTGTATACATCTAAAGCCCTTTCTCTGGCATATTTATG
>JBKGZD010000160.1:0-5667 GCA_046545795.1 Bacteroidales bacterium
TATCATTCCTTATTCATATTTTAACGAATATGCCGGATTTCTTCTGGCAGCTTTAATTGTTTGGTAACTGATAGTTATGAATGCAATGGTGATAATGATTAGCAAAGTAAAGATAAAATCAACAGGGTTTAATGATATTCTGTACGGATAATTATTTAGCCAGTTATGCAGAAAATAATATGCAACAGGATATGAAATAACAATTGCAATTAGCGTTAATTTCACGGTTTCATGTGCGATGAGTAACACAACTCTTGAAACTGATGCTCCCATAGCCTTTCTGATTCCAATTTCCTTTGTTCTTTGTTCTGCAGTATAAGAAGTTAATCCAAAAAGCCCAAGGGAGGCAATCAGGATAGTAAGTATAGCAAAACCAACAGACAACAGGGATGTTCTTTGTTCTTCTTCATATAAAGATGCATACTCGTTGTCCATGAAAAACGATAACATGGGGTCATTATTAGAGAATTCTTTCCATAAGCTTTCTATTTCTTTTATGGTCTGATTGACATTTTCCGGGTCAAGTTTTATTGAGAAATACCCCCATCTTGTATCTTCTGTTTTTGGTATTATAATATAAGGATTGATTGACTTGTGTAAAGAACGTATATGAAAGTCACTCATGATACCAACAATTTTCAATGGAGTTAACTCTTCCATGCTGTTGTGGGGACTTAGAATACTTTCATTGAACGGGTCTTCTATCGAATAATCTTTGATTGCAGTTTCATTAATGATACATACATTCTTATCTGAGGAGCGTTCTTTATTGAATAATCTGCCCTGAGCCAGTTGTATACCATATACATCCATGAAATCTTCATCGGCCCAATTGGTGTCAAATACATATGTCTCATCTTTTGGCTGACTTTGTATCTGATAGGCATTATTGTTATTCGGGTGACCTGGCACCATTGTGGAATGTGAGGACTTCATTACACCAGGTATTTTATTTATCTCATTTTTAAAAGTTTCTATTTTATCCCCTATTGCACTTATGCGCCTTAGTACAAGCAATTGCTCCTTATTAAAACCTAAGTCTTTATTGAGCATATAACTGGTTTGTTTTGACATTACTATAGTAGCAAGGATAAGCGCAGCTGAAATGATAAACTGGGATACCACCAATATGCTGCGTATTTTCTTGTTTTTCGTTCCCGATTTTAGCTCTCCGCTTAAAACACTTGTTGGTTGAAATGAGGAGAGGTAAAAAGCGGGATAACTACCTGCAAGAAGACCGATTATTACAGCAGTGATGATTAAGGCAGGAATAAAGTGCCAATCTTCAAGGTAGTTAAGGGTTAGTTCAGTTTTTATGAGGTTGTTAAAATATGGTAATGCTAAGTATACTAATATCATTGCCACAACCACCGCGATAAAACTCATGATTAATGATTCTACCATAAATTGCTTTATGAGCATTCTTCTTGTTGATCCCACAACTTTTCTTAGTCCTACCTCTTTGGCTCTATTGGATGCACGTGCTGTTGAAAGGTTCATGTAATTTATTGCCGCAATAATTATTAGGAATAAGCATATAACAGAAAAAATGTAAATGTATTTTTTATCGTTGGGGGTTTTCATGTCGCTTTCTATTGCCGGATTCAGATGTATGTCAGCCAAAGGTTGGAGCTGGTATGCGTATCTGTTTCCTTTTTCAAGAAATTCATCGAAAGAAATTCCCATAAATTCTTCCAATACAGGACCTGCATTTTCTTTAACAAGCTCCGGAATTTTATTTTCTACGCTCTCTTTTGAAGAGTTTGGAGTTAGCAGTAAATAGCTTGCAATGTTATTGCTTAGCCAGTTATCATAACCCGAACGTTCAGAAGAGATAAAAGAACCGATCATATTGCAATCAAAATGAGAAGTTTTGGGTATATCTTGCATTATTCCTGTTACTTCGTGGTAGTCTTCATATGTCCCTATTTTAATACTTTTTCCAATTGCGGGTTCATTACCAAATATTTTTTTTGCTGTACTTTCAGAAATAACAACTGTGTGAGGCTTTGCCAGCGCGGTTTTCGGATTACCCTTAATAAGCGGAGCTGTGAATACGTTAAAAAAGGTAGAATCCGCCTGCAGAAAAGCACTTTCAACAAAACTTTTGTCCTCATGTTTAATTACTGTCTCATCCCATGTATCAACTCTTACCACCTCCTCAAC
Organism: Bacteroidales bacterium; assembly: GCA_046545795.1. Taxonomy (GTDB): domain Bacteria; phylum Bacteroidota; class Bacteroidia; order Bacteroidales; family UBA12077; genus JAGXLC01. Next base: position 2,167 of record JBKGZD010000160.1, read on the forward strand.
TTCCGGTAGCTTATCCTTCAATGTGAATGCAAGGGGTGGTGGAGTCCAGGCTCCCAGAATTTCCTGGTTGTTAACTTTTCCGTCCAGGAACACCCTATGGATTCTGTCTTTATTTTCATGGTGGGTGTCATAACTCAGCTCGCTAAAAATATAAATGGCTATTAGCATACTACTGGCAATACCTATGGCAAGTCCAAAAATATTGATTAAGACGTAGCCCTTTTGTCTGCTTATATTTCGCAGTGCGGTTTTAATATAATTCTTAAACATGAGGGTAATAATTTTTATATTATTTTATTGTATATGACGCTCCGGGCTTCGTACAAGTTACAGGTCACGGCGAATATTTTTATGTAAGGGAAGATTTAAATGTGCAAATGCTTTTAATTTCTCAACTTTTTGGCAATTTTTGTGTAAATTTAAATGATAAGAGAATTTATTTGCAATATCAATAATTTTCATCAAACCATTATGAAACGTCCATGATAAAATAAACAAATAAACTTATATTGCAAGAGGCAATGATTATTTTACTATGGTAAGTTCCATAAGACCTTAAAAAAATTAAAAAATAAACTTATGAAATACATAGGAGCTCATGTAAGCGCCGCAGGAGGAGTTGAAAATGCTCCGGTTAATGCACATAAAATAGGAGCAACAGGTTTTGCCCTTTTTACGAAGAATCAGAGGAGGTGGACTGCAAAACCACTAACTGAGGAGAATATTCAAAATTTTAAGGAGAATTGCAGAAAGTACAATTTTAAAAAAGGTCAGATTTTACCGCATGATAGTTATTTGATTAATTTAGGAAACCCCGAAAAAGAGAAACTGGAAAAGTCAAGAAATGCTTTTCTGGATGAGATGCAGCGGTGTGAACAGCTTGAAATTGATAGGTTGAATTTTCATCCCGGAAGCCATTTGCGAAAAATTTCAGAAAAAGATTGTATGAAGATTATAGCAGAATCGGTTAATATAGCTCTTGATAAAACCGAAGATGTTATTGCCGTTTTTGAAAACACTGCCGGCCAGGGTTCTGACCTTGGATACAGTTTTGAGCAATTGAAATATATGATAGATTTGGTTGATGAAAAAAACAGGGTAGGGGTTTGTATTGACACGGCCCATGGTTATGCGGCAGGTTATGATTTTGCTACTCCTGATGGATATGAGAAAACATGGAAAGAATTTAATGACATCATTGGTTTTGATTACCTTATGGGTATGCATCTCAATGATTCAAAAAAAGATTTTGAAAGCCGCGTAGACAGACATGCCAGTCTGGGTGAAGGAGTTATTGGAATAGAGGCTTTCAGAATGTTGATGCAGGATAAAAGACTTGATGGAATTCCTTTTATACTGGAAACTCCGAATCCTGAAATATGGCCGGATGAAATAAGAAAACTGCAAAATTTTATTAATGCCTAAATAAGATTATTATGTCAAAGAGAAAAAATAAAAAGGGTAAATCAGGATTTGTATATTCAACCAACCCTGACTTTGATTATTCAGCTGATGAAAAGGAAGAAGCCATACCCCCACAGCAGCAGGATTTAAGAGTGTGGATAGAGCGAAAAGGCCGCAAAGGGAAAGAAGTGACTTTAGTAACCGGTTTTGTTGGTAAGGAGTCTGAGTTAAAGGAACTGGGTAAGGAACTGAAATCAAAACTTGGAGTAGGAGGTACGGCAAAAAACGGAGAGCTCATTATACAGGGAACATTTAGAGATGAAGTTTGCGAGTTGTTGAAGGAAAAAGGGTATAAAGCGAAAAAGTCTGGTGGATAAATAATCTGCTAAAATATACTTTTCTAAATAAAAAACTCTACCTTTGCGGTTTTATTAGAAATTTATAAACAGAGGAGAATTTTAATGTATTCATTTAGTGAGATTGGCCTGAGGGGAGAGATTTTAGATGCTATCAGCGAGTTGGGATTTACAGAACCCACACCTATCCAGGAAAAAACCATACCACATCTTTTAACAGAACAAAGCGATTTTATTGGTTTAGCTCAAACAGGGACTGGTAAGACTGCAGCTTTTGGTTTGCCTATTATTCAACAGGTAGAAATTGCTGATTCATCAATTCAGTCTTTAGTTCTTTGTCCAACACGAGAGTTATGTCTTCAGATTACCAACGAGTTTAAAAATTATTCCAAATATTACGGTAAGATCGGTGTAGTGCCGGTTTATGGAGGAGCAAGTGTTACAGATCAAATACAGGCATTAAGAAACCGGGCACATATTGTTGTTGGCACACCAGGACGCGTGCTCGATCTTTTAAAACGTAAAAAGCTTGATTTTTCAAAAATTAAAACACTTGTTCTTGATGAAGCAGATGAAATGTTATCCATGGGCTTCAAAGACGATATGGATGCTATTTTAGCAACGACATCACCTGAAAAACGCGTATTGCTTTTTTCAGCAACTATGCCTAAAGCGATTGCGGAAATTGCAAAGAAATACATGCATCAACCTAAAGAAGTTGCAGTGAATAAGAAGAATGTTGCAGCTGAAAATGTTGAACATCAGCGATATCTGATTCAATCCAGGAACCGCTTCCAGGCTTTAAAACGCATTGTTGATATTAATCCCCAGATTTATTCGATTGTATTTTGCAGAACCAGAAGAGAAACTAAAGAAGTAGCCGATAAATTGATGCAGGAAGGATATAATGCTGATGCTTTGCATGGAGATCTTTCACAGGCGCAGCGAGATACGATTATGCGTAAGTTCAGATTAAACCATTTAAATATTTTAATTGCTACTGATGTTGCCGCAAGAGGGTTGGATGTTGAGAACCTGACCCATATTATTAATTATAATTTACCGGATGACCCCGAGGTATATATTCACAGAACCGGAAGGACAGGAAGAGCAGGGAGAAAAGGAATTGCAGTAACATTCTATCATTCCAGGGAAAAAGGGAAGATGAATGATATTGAGCGTAAGTTGGGTAAACCAATTGAAAGAAAAATGATTCCTTCTGGAAAGGAAATTTGTGAAAAACAACTTTTTAATCGAATTAATAGCATTGAAGAGCATACAGACTTCGAAAACTCACAAATTGGGCCATACCTCCCGGAAATTTATAAGAAATTATCCTGGATGAGCAAAGAAGACTTAATCAAACGATTCGTTTCAATGGAGTTTAATCGTTTGCTGGATAGTTATAAAGATGCTCCGGATATTAATATTTCGGAAAAAGAGGCGTCAAACAAAAGAGGTACTGGTTCTAAAGAAAGAGGTCAAAAATCTTTCACACGTTTTTTCCTTAATATTGGCAGTGACCAAAAAGTAAGTAAGAATGATTTAATCGGTTTGGTTAATCGGTTGATTAAGAAAACGAAAATAGAAATAGGTAAGATTGAAGTCCTTAATGCATTTTCTTTTATCGAAATTGATTCTGCCCAGGAGAAATTATTTCAGGATGCCTTTCAGGGGAAATCTTTTAATGGGAAAAAGATTAATGTGGAAATTGCTAAAAACCAGGAGAAACCATCCAGGA
>JBKGZD010000161.1:0-5659 GCA_046545795.1 Bacteroidales bacterium
TTGCCGCATAATAAAATTTTACGAAAATTTTGAAAACGGAAAAAATCCGCGGAAAGCTGTTGTATCCGCGTCATCCGTGTTCTATAATTGTTGGAACGCTGATGACGCTGATGCAACTGATCAACACGGATAATAAAAAACAATTCCATAAACAATAAAATACTGTTAATAAGAAGTTGCGTAGTTTATGTATAAGGAAGGAGGTTTCAACTAATATTAGATTTAAAACGGCGGCTCTTCATCAAAATCAATGTTACTACCCAAATCATTGTTTCCTGAGGTTTGGCTGTATGAATCTTCTTGGTTCATTTTCGAACCAATTGTCATCGCTGCTCCTGCATCATCTTCCGGGATATTAAACGACCCCTCATCAATTTCTTCAAATTTAGCCAGTTCATCCCTGAATCTCAGCTGAAGGTCAGCAAGAGCTCCGTTTCTGTGTTTTGCCAGGATAATTTCTGCAACACCAAGCAATGAATTCCCTTCTCCATCATCAATAATTCCGTACCTCTCAGGTCTATGAATAAACAAAACCATATCCGCATCCTGTTCGATTGCCCCGGACTCTCTTAAATCTGATAGTTGTGGTCTTTTATCACCGGAACGGAGCTCTACAGAACGGTTTAACTGTGATAAAGCAATAATTGGAATATTTAATTCTTTTGCAATTCCTTTTAATGAACGAGAAATAACGCTTACCTCCTGCTCCCTGCTTCCACGATTGTCTCCGGATCCGCTCATAAGCTGAAGATAATCCAGGAAAATCGCTTCCACATTATACTGATCTTTTAGTCGCCGGCACTTAGACCTTAACTCAAAAACGCTGATTGCGGGAGTATCATCTATATACAGAGGTGCATCTACTAATTTTTTAATTTTATGTTCTAACTGTTCCCATTCGTATGGTTCAAGCCGCCCATTCCGGATTTTTTCAGAAGGGAGTTCAGTCTCACTAACTATCAGCCTGTTAACAAGCTGAATAGAACTCATTTCCAGGGAAAAAATACCAATCGGTTTTTGATGATCTACCGCCATATTTCTGGCCATGGTCAGTACAAAAGCTGTCTTACCCATAGAAGGCCTTGCAGCAATAATTACAAGGTCGGACTTTTGCCACCCTGAGGTAACCCTGTCTAGTTTGGTAAAACCAGAAGGAACACCACTTAAGCCTTCTTCTTTCTTTCCTGCCTCTTCTATTTGCTCAATAGCTTCCTGAATAAGCGTATTCAGTTTTGCTGTTTCTTTCTTAATATTTGTTTCAGTAACCCGGAAAAGCTCTGACTCAGAAAAATCAATTAAGTCATTCACATCCACAGAATCATCATAAGCCTTGGTTTGAATCTCACTGGCAACTCTTATCAACTCACGCTGTATATGTTTTTGTGCAATAATTCTTGCATGGTATTCAATATGTGCAGCTGTAGCAACCTTGCTTGTCAACTGGGTAATATAGTAATGACCTCCAACCTCTTCTAATGTACCTTGCTTCTTCAGTTCTTCAGTTACGGTCAAAATATCGATTGGCTGCAGATTCTGGGATAAATTAAGTATCGCTTCATAAATCTTTTTGTGTGCATCTTTATAGAAACTATCCGGAGATAAAATGTCCATTACAGAAATAACGGCATCTTTTTCAAGCATGATTGCACCGAGTACAGCCTCTTCAAGGTCTACCGCCTGGGGTGGTTTCTTACCATAGTCAAGCGCTTGTTCTATTGAAGGTCCCTTTTTACTTCTGTTCTGATTTTCAGCCATAAGCATTTTTGTTTTCGAATTCCAAAGGTAACAATAGAATCAAATAGATCGGTATTTATTTGGAAATATATTTTTAAACGAAAATTAACTGCGTAATTAACATTTTGTTAAAAAAAATCTTCTACATTTAACCCAAAATTTTTGAGTTTGGTATGATAACATTTCCCAATGCAAAAATCAACATAGGACTTTTTGTTACAGAACGTAGAAATGACGGATTTCATAATATAGAAACCATATTTTTCCCTTTAAATTTTACAGACATTCTTGAAATACAAAATATTCATGAACAGGAAAAAACAACTTTTATAAATACCGGGATTCCAGTTGATGCCAATCCCTTAGATAACTTATGCTACAAAGCATACAAAAAATTAAAAGAAGATTATAACTTACCCCCGGTATCCATACACTTACATAAGTTAATTCCCTTCGGCTCCGGATTAGGTGGTGGTTCATCAGATGCAGCATATTCTTTATACACACTCAATTCAATCTTTAATTTAAAATTGTCATCTTCAGATTTATCAGCTTATGCAGAAGAAATTGGCTCCGACTGTCCTTTCTTTTTATACAACAAGCCTGCTTATGCATATGAAAAGGGAAACAGACTTAGTTCCGTTAGCCTGAATTTAAAAGGATATTATATATTGTTGGTGGTTCCGGAAATACAAGTCAATACCAAATTAGCATATAAAAATGTCATTCCTCATAAGAGAGATTCATCTCTGAAAACTATTATCGAAAACACCCCGGTGGCTCAATGGAAAAATACGATTATTAATGACTTTGAAAAATCTATCTTCAAACATTATCCAGTTCTCCAGGAAATAAAAAAGCGACTGTATGATTCAGGTGCTGAATTTGCAGCGATGTCGGGAAGTGGCTCAGGTATGTTTGGCATTTTTAAAAAGCAACCTGATTGTGCTGGTAAATTCAAAAACATGTTGATATGGCAACAGCAATTATAGCTCTGACAATTAAATTACAATAGGACTAATGAATAATTTACAGCACCATAATCAGGCGTTTTCAGGAATGCCAATTTATATTTTAACATAGCTGGCAGTCACATTATCCACAATTCCGCTTCCATCATCAACTTTGTATTCCCATTCTATACTGCGATAATCTGATGCAATCACACCCGTGCCGGATACCACATTATATGTAACCCCTTCTGTATCGATGGTTTGATTTTTGAAAAGCTCAATTCTTTTTCCATCGACTTTTCCTGATATCCTTGAATCTTCATATCCCAGCAGATAAAAATTTGAAATTTCTATAACTGTTGAGTCTTCCTCTGAAACCGAAATATAGACTCTATAGCTGGATTTTTTGCTTTTGTATGTCTCACTTTGCTCTTCTACTGTCCATTCCCCCTCTAGAACTGAATTATCTTCGGCTGGGTTCAACAGTTCATTTTCGCAAGCAGTAATAAATATAAACAATGTGAAAATAAGCAAAATACCAGCATGAATGCTTCTATTCATAAGTCTATCCTCCTGTTATTTGCCTGGTAATTTATTTAATTTAAAAACTCGTCTATTCCCATAACCTGCATCAATCAAATACAAACGCAGGGTAATTTGTGGAGCGTGCCGGTATTGGGAAGGATTCAGTTAACCCTGCATTAGAAAAATCAACTTTTTATAAAAAAAGTGAAGCAAAAAGCCAGATTTTCAAGTACTCTTTCTTAAGTCGTTATCTTCTCATACTTTTTCAGCAAAGCATCCATCTTATCCAGAAGAACCTGCATATCAATAGGTTTTGTAAGATAATCATCACACCCGGCATCCATGCTTTTACTCTTGTCCTCTGACATAGCATGAGCGGTTTGAGCAACTACAGGGATATTCATATTAATTTCTTTGATTTGCCGGGTAGTTTCATTGCCACTCATTCCTGGTAATTGGATATCCATTAATACAATATCTACTTTATTCTTCTTTACTTCTTCTAGTGCATCATTTCCGTCTTTTGTAAACACAATAGAAGCTCCGGTATCTTCTAAAATAGCTTCTAAGAATTTACTGCTTAACATATCATCCTCAACCACAAGTATTTGTATGTTTTCCCAATTATATGACATAGAGAAATTATTATTTTGCAAAGTTACAATTTTATCTTTTTCATGTTTGTATTTAAATGGAATTGTAAAATAAAATACCGAGCCATTACCATATTCAGAATTCACCCACATCTGTCCACCCAATTTATCGGCAAGCCCTTTAGAAATAGACAAACCTAACCCTGCTCCTCCGAATTCTCTGGTTTTTGATTCATCAGACTGCCTGAACCGGTCAAAAATTACATTTTGCTTATCCTGTTCAATACCTATGCCTGTATCTCTTACAAAAAACTCTAAATCACCCCATTTCCCATTCTGCATGCGATATCCAAACTCGACAAACCCTTCTCGCGTGTATTTCACAGCATTATTCGAAAGATTAAATAAAATTTGCTGTAAACGGGTTTTATCGGAAATAATATTGGCATCATCTTCTTTCAAACCATTTCTTAGGTATAAATCAAGATCAGAATTGCCTGCCTGTTTAAGTTCATTGGAAATAACGGTGTAAATCTCATTCAAAAATTGGTTCAGGTTAAACTCCTCTTCCGAAATCAAAAGCTGGTCTGATTCAATTTTAGACAGGTCGAGAATATCGTTAATGATTTGTAATAGATGATTAGCTCTTCCGTTGATAATATCAACATATTCATGCAACTGTTCCTTATTAAGGCTCGGTTCTTTGAGCAATCGGGCAAACCCTAAAATTGCATTCATCGGCGTCCGGATTTCATGTGACATATTTGCAAGAAAAGCTGATTTTATGCGATCTGCCTCTTCGGCCTTTTGCTTAGCTTTTTTTAGTTCCTTCTGATTCTTAATACGCTGGGTAATATTCCTGTATATACCATAAACAGCAATTTGTTTCTCATCAACTTGTATTGGAGCTCCAAGGATTGATACATTAATCAAGGTACCATCTTTTTTCCGGCGAACGGCTTCTGTAGATATCCGGTATCCGCGTGCAACTGTATCTGTCTTCTCCTTAGCTTCAGAATAACCATTATCAGGTGCAATATACTTATCCAGTAATTGCCCCGTTATTTCATCTTCACGATATCCAAACAGTGATAAAAATTCTTTATTAACAGATTTTACAACCCCTTCATTTGTAGTCACAACAATAGCCTCGGGAGAACTATGAAATAAATTTTCCAAATAAGCACGTTCAACTTTTAGCTGGTTTTCAGTTAATTTCCTGTCCGTAATATCTAAACCAGTACCAAAACCGAATTTTTCTCCGTGGATTTTTACCAGAGAAGCAGAAATCTCTAACCATTTATAATCACCCCTCTTTGTTTGTATTTTTAATTCATAATTTGAGGGTAGTTTTTCACCACGCAGCCGGGAATAACCACGCTTTTTTACCAAATCCTGATATTGTGGATGAACTATTTCATAAAAATATTTATTTTTTAATTCATCAGCAGAATACCCTGTTAATCTCTCCATAAAAGGATTAACATAAATAAAACGGCCTTTTTTATTAAAAATAAAGACAATACTCTTTAAATTATCTGTCAGCGTTTTCCAGCTCAACAGGAACTCATCCAGTAACTTATCATCCTCATGATTGCCTGAAGTCACTTGCCTGCTCTGGAAAAAGTGCAAAACTGATCTCCAAATATTTCTCAAGAATCTCATTATTTAAAGTGAAACTTCTCTCAATAATAAAAATTACTTTTAAAAAATCGTTTAGGCTGCAATAGGTTGCATATTTTTATATACTCTCTGAAACTGTAAAAGTTTCAACTAATTTCTGGTTTTCTAAAGAATATAACAACAGATTTTAGATTTTCGATAGATTCGGTTGTCATTCAGTGGTCATTCAGT
>JBKGZD010000162.1:0-5641 GCA_046545795.1 Bacteroidales bacterium
GGTTATTATTCGTCTCGTAATGTATATGCCGGATTTGTATTGGCAGCTTTCAGAGCCTGGAAACTGGTTGTGAAAATTGCAATAACCAGTGCAGCAAAAGAAGCAAATATGAAAGGCATAACCCCAATTCCTATCCGATAAGCAAAATCAGACAGCCATTGATTCATAAGGTAATATGTAACAGGCCATGCAATAATGATAGATATGAGTAACAACAAAACAACTTCTTTATATAGAAGTCTTAGAATATTGAGCGGACTAGCCCCCATTGCCTTTCTAATACCAATCTCCTTAGTCCTTTTTTCAGCCATAAAAGCTGATAATCCAAACAACCCAAGACAAGCGATAAGTATTGCTAAAACGGAAAAAACAGTGAATACTTTAGCCGTACGCTGTTCTGCATCGTAAAGTTTTTCAAAGTCATCGTCCATAAAGAAATAACTGAAAGGTTGATTATTTGTGAACTTATTCCACTTAGCTTCCACATATTCTATCGTTTCATTCAGATTGTTAGTATTCAGTTTAATCGGCATATAATCATAATAGGAAGAACCTTCGTAACGCATTCCCAGGGGACGTATATTTCTATGCAGAGACTCGAAATGATGATTTTCTACAATACCAATGATATTGTACCTCTCATCGCCTAATTGCAGATACTTCCCGATTGGATTTTCAAAGCCAAGTTCCTCAGCTCCCTTCTTATTAATTACAATTGAACTTTCATTGGTTGAAAAATCCTCAGAGAAAAATCTGCCTTCTATAAGTTCAATACCCATAGCCTCATGATAACCTTCGCCAACATAGTTTATTGCGAAAAACACCATGTCTTCTGAACTACGACCTTCAACCTGAAGAGTGGATCCGCTATAGTCCCTTCCCGGGATGGAATTACTTACAGATGCCGAATGAATTTGAGGGGATTTTGTGAGTTCCTTAACGAAACTCTCCAATGATTCATCCAAATAGTATGCACGTTCTAAAATCAGCACTTCCTCTTTATCGAAACCTAACTTTTTATTCGTCATGTAGCTGTTTTGCTGAAAAATTAGATACGTACTAATGAACAAAACTATAGTAATAACGAACTGACTGGTCACCAATGCGCCTCTCAAACGATCTCCCTTAACTCCTTTGTTAATTTTACCCTTAAGAATTTTTAACGGACTAAAAGAAGATAGAAAAAACGCCGGATAAATGCCAGCTATGACTCCAACAATGATAGCCAATCCAATAAGCACCGGCAACAGATACCAGCTTGTAAAATACTCTAATTCAAGACTTTTCTGGGAAATATTATTAAAACCCGGCAGGAAAAATTCAACCAGGACAATTGCTACTATCACTGCCAATGTTGATATGAGTATAGATTCAGTAAGAAATTGACTTATCAATTGCTTTCTTTTTGAACCGACAACTTTTCTTATGCCAACTTCTTTAGCCCGGTTGGCATATTTTGCAGTTGCCAGGTTCATGAAATTTATGCAGGCAATTAAAAGAATAAAAACCGCTATAATTGAAAAATACCAAATTCTCGTAATATTGCTTACCGGTTCAATTTCATCATTAAAATCTGAGTGCAAATAGATATCCTCCAGTGGCTGTAGGAAAAAACCGTATGAATTTCCCCTGTTTTCAAATTCCTCTAAGTTTACACCCATAAAATTAACTACTTCCGGGCCTACATATTTTTCTACAAGAAGGTCTAACTGTTTTTCAAAATTCTTTTGTTCCACCCCTTCCTTTAAGACAAAATAAGTATATACACTACTATTGATCCATCTTTGGTCTTCACTGATATGGCTTGAAGAATATGAAAGTAAATAATTAAAATGGAAATGAGAATTATCCGGAACATCTTCACAAACTCCCGTTACCCGGAAAAGTTCATCCCTGTTCACTTTAATCATCTTACCCAAAGGATCTTCATCTCCAAAGTATTTCCTGGCTGAACTTTCTGTCAACACAATTTGGTTGGGTTCCGAAAGGGCATTCTTAGCTTCACCTTTTACCATAGGAAAAGAAAACACTTCGAAAAAATCGGAATCTGCATATAAAACCCGGTTTTCGATAAAAATTTTATTTTCATACTCGAACCTTACCTGATCCGTATCAAAAAAATGTGTTACTGACTCAATTTGAGAGAACTCATCCAATAAAGCATCTTTAGTAGGATTGGGAATATAAGGACTTAAAAATTTATTATTCCCAAATTGTCCGTCTACATATAAGCGATAAGTGCGGTCTGAATTATCGTGAAACTTATCATAACTAAGTTCATCGATAATATAGAGTGAAATCATCAGGCAGGCAGCTATACCAACAGCCAAACCAAAAATATTTATTAAAGAGTAAGATTTATCTCTTTTTAAATTGCGCCATGAAATTTTCAAGTAATTCTTTATCATTATTTTTCTCTTTTTATAGATATGAAAATCAACTCTTATGCCATTAAACACATATCATTTAATATCAGCAACTTAAAAAACAAATACACTTAACAAGTAAAGAATTAATGTACGAATATGAAACAAACTCTGTCCGTAAACGGACAAATTTAACCATAGCATAGTCCCAAACGTTTGTAAGCCCATACGTGCTAAATCACCTCTTCTATCAGCTGATTTTCAGCAACTCTCTGCTTTCCTGAAATGGTTGGCAGCGACTAATAACATGACAAAAATCATTTATTGTACCGGTTAGGACATATATCCTTAAAAAGCTTTGATTAATCAGTTTAAAAGCCCTGTTTTATTCATCTCTTAATGTCTCCGCTGGATTGGTATTTGCAGCTTTTATAGTCAAAACGCTTGTTGTTGTCAATGCAACAACAATAGCTAACAATGCTGAAACGATCAACATCCAAAACTGTATATCTATTCTGTAAGCAAAATCCTGCAACCAGTTATTCATGACGTAATAAGCCAGTGGCAAGGCAAGCACAGAAGCCAAAGCAATCCACTTCAACATGTCTGACGTCAATAATTTTACTATTCTTGACTGAGTAGCACCCATAACTTTACGTATTCCTATTTCTTTTGTACGTTTGACAATAGAAAATGAGGTAAGTGCAAACAACCCTAAAAATGCTAATATTAATGACAAAATAGTGCCAAAAGATACAAGTTTACGGCTTCTTTCTTCGGATTTATAAAGACGGTTGATAAAGTCATCTAAAAAGAAATAATTCATTGTATATCCAGGATCTACATCTGTCAAAACTTTTTCAACAAACTCTATAGTGGAAGCATGATCCCCCGGGTTTAATTTTAAAGAATAGTAGTTTTTATTGAATTCCTGGTGATAAATCGTCAAGAGAACTGGTGTTATTTCCTGTTTTAATGAAGCATAATTGTAATCTTTCACCACTCCTATAATTTCTCCATCCCGGAATCCCATGCTAACTTTTTTACCAATCGGGTCTTCCAGTCCCAGTTCTCTCTGAGCTCTTTCATTAATAATAAATTGATTTGCTTCATCACTGTATTCACGTGAAAAAGATCTACCTTCCTTTATCTCCATCCCGAAAGTTTCAATATAATCATAATTAATACGATTTTCTTTTATTGAAATGCCGCTACTTTTGGGTTGCCCATATTCAAAAATTGTTTGCCCGCTTCTTTGAGCCATTCCCGGAACAGCCTGGGAGGAGGTAACATATTCAATCTGGGGATTACTTTCCAGTTTTTCACGAACAACATCATAATTACCACGTAGCGAACTGGAAATTCCCCTGACAACAAGCACCTGACTTTTATCAAAGCCCATGTCTTTATTTTTCATATACTTTATTTGCTGGTTAAAAATAATGACAGCAGAGATCATGAAAATAGCAATGATGAACTGGACTATTACTAAAAATACAGTAAGTTTATTTTGCTGATTTACTGATTTTTGACCTCCCCGGAAAATACGAAGTACATTGAAGCGGGATAAATAAATTGCCGGGTAATATCCGGCAGCAATTCCCACCATGATAACCACAAACAAAACAATGCCCAGGTATTGAGGTTCGGTATATAGTTGACTGCTGAGCTCACTTCCCATTAAGTCGCCGAATTTACCAATGGTCAGTTCTACAATAGTTACTGCTATTACAAACGCAAACAGAGTAGTCAACACTGATTCGCTCAAAAATTGCATCATCAGGTCTTTCCTACGGGCACCAATAACTTTACGCAGCCCCACTTCTTTTTTTCTGTATTCTGCATTTGCTGTAAAAAGATTCAAATAATTGATTACACCCACCAATAGAATAATAAAAGCCAAAAATGAATAAAAATAAACCTGCTGAATATCCCCATTAGTGTTAAAATCATATTGAAATTCTGAAGATTTCAAATGAATATCCAATAAAGGCTGTAATCTGTTTTTGCCCGAATATCCACTCCCTTCAAAAACGTTCGCAAAGACATCATCTGCTGTCTGACAAATTTGGTCACGAACCTCCTGGTTATCATGTTCCGGATCAATTTTTATATAAGTAACAAATTCCATCCCTCCAAGACGTTCAAAATAAGGATGGCTCTTAAGCGGCATAATCACATCAGTCTGAATATGAGATTGAGCAGGAAAATCCTTCATTATACCCGTTATTCTGAACTCCCTGTCAGAAATGCTTATCATTTTTCCCACTGGGTCTTCGCTCTTGAAAACAGTACGGGCAACTTTTTCGTTAATGACCACTCCTCCGGGATCATCTAATACTTTATTGGGATTGCCTTTTAACAATTCATAATCAAACATAGAAAAAAAGGTCGAGTCTGCATAAAAAGACTTGAAATTATGGTAAAGTTCATCCCTATATGCAATCTTTTCACTTCCGCCACCCTTAATACGAAGCATTTCTTCAACCTGTGGGAACTCTTCTTTTACTTTAGGGCCAACACCAGCTTGATTAATTGCCAGTACTGAACCCTGTCCATTAGGACGGCTCATTTCAGCCGTCAAGCGATATATATGCTCTGCATCCTTATTGAATTTATCATAATTGATCTCATGAAAAACAAATGAGAATATAAGAAAAACAGCGCTTAGACCAACTGCTAAACCAAAGATATTAATAAAGGAATGCAGTTTATGTTTTTTTATATTTCGGAATGAAATCTTTAAGTAGTTTATTATCATGTTTTTACTATTTTAATTATTCATCTCTTAAAGTATGAGCCGGATTTTCATTTGCTGCATGATAAGCTTGTGCTGTTACTACAACTAAGGCAATGAAAACTGTTATTACTGTCCCGGCAATGAAAAACCACATTGAAATATCAATCCTGTAAGCAAAATTTTCCAGCCATTGCTTAATAAAGTAAAATGCTGCAGGCCATGCAATAACGTTTGCCAGTAAAACCCATTTATTAATATCCTTAATCAAATGCCATACGACAATGCCCACAGATGCGCCCATAGCTTTTCTGATTCCTATCTCTTTTCTGCGCTTTATCACTACAAAAGAGGTTAAAGCATATAAGCCCAGTAAAGCAATGATAATAGCAATAGCGGCGCTATATAAACTTGTTTTGTTCATCCTCTCCTCTTCATCATACATTGCTTTGAAGTAATCATCAATAAACTCATACTCGAAAATATAGCCTTCGTCAATATTGCTCAGCCTGGTTTCTATTCTTTCAAGTGTTTCGTT
>JBKGZD010000163.1:0-5626 GCA_046545795.1 Bacteroidales bacterium
AATATTCTAACCTCGTTTGGGGATAATTTTGATAGTTTTTGGTGTTATAATTCATCGTACGTACTCTTAACGAACTGGTAATTAAAATATTGGTTGATGCTGAAAACGTATAAATAATAGTCTGATGATACTAAAAAAGCCACCCACATACATGGATGGCTTTAAATATACAATAATTACCCCTGACTATTTAAAGTCTTCTTCCGTTAATCCAACATTAATCTCAATTTCTTTGGCCTTCATTGTCATATTTTGCATACCGCTTATTTCCATTTTATGCGGCATTAATACTCCATTTACTTCTTTGTAGTCTGAATATTTCTCCACCTGTGTCACTTCGCCCTGCTGAGTCTGAACTTCAGATTTGGATTGAATTTTCAAACCGGATTCCACATCATAAAAATCAACATGTTTATTGCCATTGGGTTTTTCAACTTCAATTTTATAAGCATCCTTTCCATCCACTTTTTCAGCTCCGGTTAATTCAAGATTCACTCCAAGTTCATCATACCTGAGAAATTTGTGTAGTTTGGCTTCATACTTCATCCTCTCCAGTTGTTCTCCCTGTAGAGTTTGTTTTTGTCCCATACCTTCCGCAGATCCTTCTTCGCCATCAAATACCTGCTTTTGCATTACATTTCCATTCGAGACCATCTCCATTTTGTATAAATCAGGCTTTTTCTGGAGTATCCTGCTTTCTATCTCTCTTCCCTGCATATCCATCACGTAAACCTGTTTAACATCTTCAACCTTTTTTAGATTTTCCCTTCCTCCGATAGCCTTGATATAATTTTCGATTACATCTTCTGCTGTCGTGTTGCCAATTTCGGTTTCCGCATCTTCAACAGGGTTACCATAAATATCATAGAAGTCAACCTTACCATCTGCAGCAAACTTTTCCAGTTTGTCAGCAACCTTTTCCTGGTTACCAACAACAAGCACTGTAGCTTCATCAGGCTTAACATATTTTTGGGCCATTTCCTTCACTTCATCTTGTGTAACCTCTTCTACTCTCTTCAAATAATTTTGATAATAATCATCTGGCAGATCATACCGCATTAAATTCAGAGTATATCTTGAATAATTTCTAGGGTCTTCCATATCCCTGGCAAACTGACCATAAATGGAATTCTTAACAAGATCTAAATGATCTTCAGCCACTTTTTCATCTCTTATCCTGTTCATTTCATGTAAAAATTCAGTCACTGAACTATCTGTTGCCTCTCCGTTGACTTCAGCCCTGGCCAAAAAAGAACCAACCAACGGATCGTTATTCAGGCGTGAATAAGCGCCATATGTAAACCCTTTATCTTCACGTAAATTTTGCATCAGGTAAGCTGAGAAAACGCCACCTCCTAGAATTGAATTCATCACCCGCGTTTTGATAGCATCTTCACTACCAGGTTCCAGGTCTACCGGGTAGGTAACCTCCACAACAGATTGTACTGCTCCATCTTTATTTACAAATGCTACTTCTCTTTCGTCAGACAATTCAGGAAAAGGATATTCATGGCTTGGTACATCAGCCTTTTGCCAATCCCCGAAATATTCAGAAGCCAGTTTTTTCGCCTCATCTATTTGAATATCACCTGAAATAACCAAATAAGATTTGTTGGGCTTGTAATAATTCGTATGGTAATCCTGGATCAACTCTCTTGTAATATTTTCAACGGTTTTTTCAGTCTTAATCTCCCCATAAGGATGGTCCTGGAATCTCAGCTTTCTTCCCACTCTACTGGCTATAGAAGAAGCATCAGTTTTCTGTGAAGCCAGTCCAGAAATTTCTTTTTCTTTATACTTATTTACCTCTTCTTCCGGATAAGTTGGATTTAAAACAATATCTGACAGTATTTCCATCAGGTTTTCTTTATGTTCATTCATGCAGGTTGCATAAACGCCATTAGCTGAAGTATGAAGATTAGCTCCTATATAATCAACCGCTTCATCTATTTCACTTTTTGACCGGTTTTCAGTTCCATTTCTAATCAGATTTCCTGCAGCGCTTACATAACCAACAGCATCTTCTTCCTTAACAGGGTCAACGTCAACAGCAAGCTGAAAATATACCATGGGTACTTCATGGTTTTGAGCAACAATTACTTCAAGCCCGTTGTCCAATGTAAAAGTATGAGGTTGTTTTATTTCAATCTCTGGTGCAGGCTTTGGTTCCGGAGGAGTACTCCTGTCAATCTGTGCGTTTAATGTGTTCGCAATAAACACGAGAACAGAAAAAAGTATAATGATTCTTTTTGATTTCATATCTAGCAATTTTTTTGTTAGCATTTAATGATAATTTATTCTGATTTTGGCAAGTAATATAGAATTACCCTGTTGTCTTTTCTAAAATACTCCTTCGCCACTCTTTGTATATCCTCCTTTGTAACACCCATGTAATTATCAATTTTAGAATTGATCAGGTTGGTATTGTTAAAATAGGTATAATTACTTGCAAGGTTCTGAGCTCTTCCTTCTATGGTAGCATTCTCGGATGCTATCTGAGTTTTATATTGATTTTTCAGTTTCTCCATCTCTTTATCTGAAACAGACTCCTCTTGTATCTCAGCAATCTCCTCATCAATAACCTCTTCCAGGTCTTTTAAATCTTTGCCAACATTTGGAATAGCCATAACAAAATTTAGCCCTGGATCTTCATAAGGGAAAGGGAAGGATGAAATCTCCATAGCAAGTTGCTTCTCATCCACAAGAGTTTTATAAAGTCTTGAGCTCTGGCCCTTTGAAAGCAATGAACTTAACATCTCAACAGCAAAGAAATCATCAGTTCCCATTGCCGGTGTACGATAACCCATAAACATAGCAGGTAACTGAATGTTGTCGTATATTGTATCTTTAATCTCTTCTTCCAGTTTTGGTTCAACAACATCAGGCCGTGGAATATCATATTCACCCCCTGGAATCTCACCAAAATATTTATCTACATATTCTTTTGTTTCCTCAGTGTCAATATCACCCGCAATTACAAGAACTGCATTATTAGGAACATAAAAGGTATCATAAAATTTTTTAATATCTTCATGAGTTGCATTCTTTATATCCTCGGCAGAGCCAATTGTTGTCCATCTGTAGGGATGCTCTTTAAAAGCTCTTTTAGACATTTCTATCATCCAGCTACCATAAGGCCTGTTGTCATAGTTTTGTTTTTTCTCTTCAACAACTACGTCTTTTTGAGTTTCTATACCGATGGAATCAACCTTTGCATGAAGCATACGTTCTGATTCCAGCCACAAACCAAGCTCAAGATGATTTGAGGGAAGTACTTCGTAATAGTAGGTACGATCGCTGGAAGTATTAGCGTTGAGAGTACCTCCAACTTTCTCTACGTGCTCTGAATATTCATGCCGTCCAATATTTTCAGAACCTTCAAACATCAGGTGTTCAAAGAAATGTGCAAAACCCTTCTTGTCAGGTTGTTCATTTTTTGAACCAACATGGTACATAACACTAACAGTAACGATTGGGGTTGAATGATCCTCATGAAGTATGACATGCAAGCCATTATCCAAATCGTATTCTTCAAATTCAATCTGTAAAGGTTGTGCTTTAGCAGAGCTAAAAGCCAGCAAACCAGCGAAAAATAGCAAATAAATCTGTTTTCTCATTACCTCTTAATTTTTAATTTGTAAATCGATGTATGTTAAAATTTTAATTATAAAACCAAAGCTAACACATG
The DNA here is from genome assembly GCA_046545795.1 of Bacteroidales bacterium. GTDB lineage: Bacteria > Bacteroidota > Bacteroidia > Bacteroidales > UBA12077 > JAGXLC01. The sequence continues at coordinate 3,689 of JBKGZD010000163.1, forward strand.
TGACGTTTGTTACATATATATGTGTAAAAAAATGCTGCCATTTATTACGTACAAAAATTATTTAAAATCATTATAAATTATCTTCCGTAATATAGATTTTACAGGAGAATAAAAGATCACACCTGAATATAATTAATCCAACTAATGCTTATATTTGTTATATAGAATACGAAAAATAAGAATGCTAAATTAACACTTTGAACATAAAAGAAAAACTATTAAGGAGGAAAAAATTATGACAAAAATTGGAGAAATTTTCCAAAGCGCAAACTGGAAAGAAGAAAAACATGTTCCGGCAATTGAATGCCCCGATACAGTGAATGCTGGGGAAATGTTCCAGGTAAAAGCCTCCCTGGGCAAAGAAGTCGCACATCCCAATACCACTGAACACCACATAAGATGGATTCAGCTGTTTTTCAAACCAGAAGGCGAAAAATTTGCCTATCAAATAGGTAATTTTGAGTTTACAGCTCATGGTGAATCAGTAGAAGGAGCAAATGAAGGACCGGTGTACACAAATCATTCTATTGTTACAGAATTCAAAACAAATAAACCGGGCACACTGGTGGCTGCTTCATATTGTAATATTCATGGGTTATGGGAAAATTCAAAAGAAATTAAACTCAAATAAAAACATTAAAAGGAAACAGGAATAATTCCTGGATTTACGTCCTAAGCAAAAAACCTCTTCAACTCCATTTTTTCCCGAAATGGAGCGAAGAGGTTTTTTATTTCAGGGAATTTACCTAATATTTGCAACAGATTTTCGTTAATCATTTTAATCAACTTTAAATAAATTGACTCGTGTATTTTAAAAACCTTATGCAGGGGATAATAATTTTAATTGTATCTGCAGCAATTTTGTCATGCGAAAATGAAGAATATGTCTCAGATTCATCCGCAACACTTGAATTTTCAGCAGATACAGTAACTTTCGACACAGTCTTTACTAAAATAGGTTCAACTACGAAAAGATTTACTGTAAAAAATCCTTATAACAAGAATATTGTAATCTCTTCTATTGAACTGGCAGGAGATAAAGAATCAGATTTCAGGCTGAATATTAATGGTATTAAAGATACGAAAGTTAATGATACTGAAATCAAGGCTAAAGACAGTCTTTTCATATTTGTTGAAGTAACCGTTGACTCTACAGATTCAGACAACCCTATGGTTATCAAAGATTCTGTCGTATTTAATACAAAGCAAAACAGGCAGGATGTTAAACTTATCGCCTGGGGACAGGATGTCAATATTGTTGATGAAGAAGTTCTTGAAACACAAACCTGGTCGGATAAGAAACCTTACCTTATATACAACTCGGCTTTAGTGGATACCGGGCATACTCTCACAATAGAAGAGGGAACAAGACTGCACTTTCACAACAATTCAGGCTTAGATGTAGCCGGTACCTTGATTGCTGATGGAACATATGAAAATCCCATAATTTTTGAAGGAGACAGACTGGAAAGTTATTATGAAAATATCCCCGGACAGTGGACGGGAATTTACATGATGCCGGGTAGTAAAAATAATTATTTAAATCACACTGTAATAAAAAACGCTATATACGGAATCTGGGTAGATACTCTGGCCAGCACTACCACTCCCACCCTAAGATTATCCAACACTAAAATTGAGCACATGACTTCTGTAGGACTTAAAGCCAGGGGCTCATGGGTAAAGGCGAGCAACTGCCTTATCAGCGATTGTGGTAATCATGCTGTTGCACTGACCCTCGGTGGACATTATGAATTCTACCACAGTACAATAGCGAATTACTGGACTACTTCCACGCGTTCAACACCTTCTGTTCTGCTCAATAATTATTACATTGATGGAAATGACCAGGTTCAGAACAGGGACCTTGAAAAAGCTTCGTTTGTAAATTCCATTATATACGGAAATCAAGGCAATGAAATTGGTTTTGATTTTAAA
>JBKGZD010000164.1:0-5454 GCA_046545795.1 Bacteroidales bacterium
AAAACCGTTGACTTTTTTACACTGTTAATATTCTGTCAATCAGCACAATAATAGCTTTATGTATAAGGAAGATAAGAGTTCTTCATAAACTTTTCGCGTTAGAATTTCAGGTATATTTCCTTACCCTTTGCAGTCGTATAAAGATAATTAATCCTGCAACTAATAATATCAGTATCCCGCCTATATAATAGTAACGATTCTTTTGATAAAGTTCTTCTTTGTCTCCAATCAGTATATATCCGGACCAGAAATAAGGATGTGCATGAAGCATATCTGCATTATTCAGAAACCTGAGTTTGGCTTCTCTTAGTGCTTCCTCTTTGTTTTTCCCTTTTTTAATCTCTTCATAAAAATATTCCATTAGCTTAATACTGGAATTATCTTCCACCGGCCACAAAGTCATTATTATGGAGGGACATCCGGCGTATTTAAAGCCACGGGCAAGGCTCATCACCCCTTCTCCCCTGCTCAGCTTTCCTACGCCTGTATTGCATGAGCTTAAAATGGTCATGCGGCTGTTTAAGTTCAGGTTGTAAATTTCATAAGTATTTAAAAATCCGTCCTCTTCAGAATTCCTGGGTTGTGTAAAAGCCATTTTAGAGAACATCGGATCATTGTCATTTATAATTGTATGCATCGCCAGGTGTAGTATGTCATATTTTGATGAATGTTCTTTGAAATTTTCTTCCGTTGCTTCACCATCTAAAAAGCTGTCACCCCTGATGATTTTGGTTATCTTATTGACTTCCTCTTTTATTCCTTTTAGGGGATAAAGACGATCTCTGTATTTTTGCCGGGTAGCTATTTTGATTTCATCCGGATTTTCAAGACTGTCATAGGACGGTGCAAAGCCTGCAAGTCTTTTTTGTGCACTCCCTTTAGCATCCTGTTGTGTATAAAGAACTTTGGCGGAATAGTCATAGCTTATACTATGGTCCTGGAGAAGATAGTTTAAAGTGCTATAATCGAGCTTTTCAAATTCAGGGGATGTTAGCAGGATTTCAAATGGAATGTAAGCCAGAATATCATCTGGAATGATAGTTATTTCTTTATTTTCTGGTAAGTCAAGAGGTTCAATTATTCTGGAATATATATAGTACGCATTTTTAACAAACTCTTTCATATCCGGGAGATTATGATTCGAAAAATTTCTTTTAGATATAGAATTTTTTAAATAATTGATTGCATTCGGTAAAGATTCGTTAATTTTTGACTGGTGGAGCTTAACGTTGTTTTTATCAACAATAAATGCATAGAGTTTATCTTCATGTATTACATATTCAATAAGGATATCTGATTTGTCCATTTTTTTCTGAATAACTTCCAGTTGAACGGGTTTTAAATTATACTTTAATTCATAAAAACGGGGATAGTTATTTTCAAATGTTTGCATTAATGCTTCGTATGACTTTTTGAGTGTGAAAAGCTGATTTTCCCAGTATTCAATGTTGTCCTTGTTTGGATTTTCTTTTTGCTTTTCTTCAGAAATGAGTTCTTCAGTATTATAAACCCGTTTTTTCAGTACATGTTCCCTTTCTTTTAAGCTGTCAGGTATATTACCAATATTTAATGCCTGGTTTGATTGAATAGATTCATACAATACTGCTGCCTTACTACCTTCAGCATAAGAAAAGGCTTTATTGATGTATTTTTTCTTTTCTGTTTTTTTATATAACTGAAGAGCAATTTCCATGGCCTTCATGTAGGTGTCTCTCTCTTCTGCAGTAAGCAGAAGCTTGCTTTCTTCGCTGATATATCCTTTTCTTATTTCCCTCGTTGTCCGTATTGCAAGGTCATATGTCTTTATTGCTTCATTGTAATATCTTTCTTCTTTTTCCCCTAATTCGGCTAGTCTTCTTGCTTTTCTCTTTGAAATTTCTAAAAGTTCATTTTTAAGAAAAACATTGTTGGCTTTTGGGTTTGAGAATATTGAAGTATCGTTAAATTCTTCTGAAAGAGCTATTAATCCCCTTTGATAATTATTAAGGGCTTCTTTAATATTTTGCTTTTGATAATGCAAATCTCCAAGGTTCGAGTAGACTTTTGAAGTTTCGGGATGATTATCTCCCAGTGAGGATCGGTATATTTTTAATGCGTTATTGAACAATTTTTCTGCTTCAGAATAATCTTGCTGCTTTAATTTTAATACACCATAATTCATGTATATCTTGGCTAAGTGATAATTTTCAGCGCCATATTCCTTTTTAGCCTTATTTATAATTTCTTCGTAATATTGATCTGCTATAGCATTACTGTCTATTTTATGATAGGTGTTTGCAAGGTTGACCAGTGTATTTAAACTTCCGTCAGGATCCACTTTTCTTTTAATTTCCAGACTTTTTTTGTAGTTTGAAATTGCTTCAATATATAATCCAAGATTATTGTATAAAGTTCCCAGGTTATTATATACGCTTGCCAATCTGTCAATATTTTTGAGCGAGTCCTTATTATACAGACTGATAGCTTTATTATAGTACAATTCTGCCTTTTCTTTATCCTTTTGAAGGGAAAAAATATTAGCCATATTGAGATAGCTTGTCCCCAATTTCAAATCGTCAACTTCTTCCTGTTTGTCATATATGTTCTCTGCCTTCTTGTAATAGGCAAGAGATTTATCGTAATATCCCTGCTTTTTATGAATTACTCCGAGGTTAATATAAGCATCTGCTATTTGGGGATGATGATCTGGATAGATTCCTTTTTTGTGTTTAAGGATTTCATGAAATATTTCTCTTGATTGATTAAATTCCCCCTTCCCGGCCATTTGTATTGCTTTCTGTTTCATCGACTCCAATGTGTCAAGCTTTCCATCAGGTATGTTCTCCTGTATGCTGCTATACCCCTGAATGGACAGCAACACAATGACAGAGGATAGAACCAATTTTCCGAGTTTATAAAGCATCTTCAATTTCAAATAAATATTAAGAGCAAAAATATAAAAAAGTCATTAAAAAGTGAAAATTTTTCACTCTGTATATCAGAATGTTATAAGCTTTTGCAAAAATTTTTTTCAAAAATCGGGTCACCTTCAGGGGGGTGAGGAAATAAAGGGGTGAAGGCCTTCGAATTGTTGAACTAAAATTTAAAGCTATGAAAACTAAAAATTTATTCACCCCGGAACAAAATCCTGAAACCAATTTTTTAAGCAATTTAGAAAACAGCGCTCTTCATCAACATCAAATGCTTTGTGTACGAGGAGGCAATGATGAAAACGATGAGGACGATGAGGACGATAAGGACACTTCAGACGAGGACAACGGTCGAACTTCTGACATTCAGGAAGACCTTTTCGTCTAAAACAATGTTGAAAGAAGGTTAATTTAAATTACCCAACAACTAAACAACCAAATATTATGAGCTTCTATTATGACATAGAAAGGTATATTGGCGGAGATTTACAAAACGAGGCTTTGGTTGAAATGGAAGCTGCTCTTGAAAAAGATATTGAACTCAGAGAGGAATATATTTTCAGGAAAGAGGTTGATGCATCCATAAATGAAGACGATGTTATCAATCTGAGAGAACAGCTTGATAAGATAACTCAGCCGCAGCATGGTAAATCTGGGGCAACAGAACATAAAATAAGATTTGATAAACGAAAGAAATTTGTTGCCGCTGCTTCGTTGAGTCTTTTACTTGGAATTGGTGGAATAGGCTATTACCAGATGAATGCTCCGCCTTCTAATGTTGAAGTCTTTGAACAATATTATGAGCCCTACCAGGCTACCATAACTTTCCGGTCTGGGAATGAAGAGTTAAACACTCTCTTAACCCAGGCATACCAGTTTTATCAAAAAGAGGAGTATAATAAAGCCCTTTCTTTGTTTAATAGAATACTGGGAAAAGAGAAAGATATGGCTGCCCTGTTGTATTCCGGTATTTCTCTGATGGAGATTGAAAAATACCGCGAGGCCGAGCAATCATTTGAGGTGGTTGTTGAGGACCAGAACAATCTATTTATAGAACAAGCCAAATGGTATATGGCGATGTGCTATATAAAGACGAATAAAATAACAGAGGCTGAAATGCTTCTTGAAGAACTAGCCCGGAGTAGTCAATTTTATCATAAAAAATCTAAAATGGCTCTGCGTGACCTGGCTAAACTAGAGGAGGATTGATTAACTGAATAACCCGGGTATTTGTTATTGTTAATTACAATATCCGGGTTATTGAAAAATGAACTACTATGTTAACAACTGAAAATAAATTTGTTGTAAAACAACAGGCTCCACTGACAGAAAAAACTTTCTTATCCTACGTCTCCCATAGAATAAGAACACCACTGAATTCTGTAATTGGCTTTTCGAAACTGTTGTTGAACAAAGATTCGTCAAAGGAAAAGGTTGAAGAATTTGCAGAGAAAATTATGAATAGCGGGTATGAAATTTTGCATTATTTCCAGAACATTATGGACCTCTCAGAATTGGAGGCTGGTCTTGTAACAGTTAATTCAAGAAAATTTGATGCTAAAGAAATTATTATATTACTGATTGATGAATTTCATGATCGTTTTGACAATGAATGTGATATAGATATCAGTTGTGGTAATTTGAGCAACTACAATGAAATGCCTGTTGACGCTGATGAATATATTTTCAGGAGAATATTGTCAAATATTATTGAATTGGCCAGGATGATGATATCTGAGGGTATGATAACAATCAGCTGTTTCAGGCACAATGAAAGCAATGTAAATTTCAGGGTTGCTGTAACATCATATTCAAAGTTATATGCTGCAGATCAGTCTTTTTTGTTAAAAGATGGTACCAATGATGATAGTGTGGAATACCTCACCTATAAAGTTACAGCTAAACTTACTGAATTGCTCCAGGGGAGCTTCTTTACAGAAAAAAAGAATGATAATGAAATTTATTTTAATTTCTTACTTCATAACCCCGGTTGAGATTTTACGGGTGAAATGAAGAAAAATGTCTGAATAGGACAAGCCATAAATAATTGTATTTAAAATTGTTTTAATAAAAATCGGAAAAAATTGCAAAAATGGACACTATGGATAATACGACCACAAGAAAATCACAAAATACCATTATAATTTCTACTAAGTACGGAAGAAAAAGTATAGAAAAGAAAAATATTATATGTTGCAATAGTTTTTCTATAGGAACATTAGTTTCTCTCAAGGAGGATTCGCATTTATTGCTTAAAGAAAGTGTGGCTGAACTTAAAGCGCATCTGCAGGGTACTGAATTTTTCCTGGTAGACCAGTATCATTTAATAAATTTACGATATATAGATGCCATCTTTTCGAACAGAATTATACTTGTGAACGGCGAAAAATGCTACATAGATCAAAAAAAGAAAGAAGAATTGTTTATGCAGATTGAAGAATATTATGCTATGCAATACTAACCTTCATTATTCAGGTTAAAATATCATTGTTGTTAGCAATTTCTGTTTTGATTTAATTATATAAGTCTCTAGCTTTCATTTTCT
>JBKGZD010000165.1:0-5380 GCA_046545795.1 Bacteroidales bacterium
TCCTTGTTCTTGTCCTTGTTCTTCTTTGTTTTCGTATCCTTCCATCATGAATTACTTTTAAAAGTTTTACTTTCAAATATCAAAACTAAAAAATTATAAATGGTTTACAGTACAAAAGTATTTTTTTTTATAAAAATAAATAATTTTTTTTTGCTTTAAATTTTCACTTATTTTGCACTTTATTATAAAACAGCACGAACACACCTTTTACAAAATGATTACTAGAAGATTACTAAGAATTAAGATACTTCAGATTGTTTTTTCATACCAATTTTCAGAAGGCAAAACGTTACCGATAGCTGAAAAAGAGTTATATCACAGCATAAAGAAGTTTTATGATCTTTACCATCAATTGCTTTATTTGGTTATTGAACTAAAAAATCTGGCAGACACAAAAGTCAAGCTAGCCAAAGAAAAAAAGGCTCCGACCCATGAAGATTTACATCCCAAAACAAAATTCATCGATAATCAACTTATTACCCAATTGGAGAAGAATCAATCTTTAAACAACTATCTTCAAACAAACAAAATCAATTGGAAACAAAACAGGGATTTCATTAAGGCATTATATCAAACCCTCACCAATAGTGAAATATACAAGGAATACTTAAATAATCCTAAACAGGGATACACAATAGATAAAGAATTTGTTGTAAAACTATACAGAGAAATTATCGCAAATTATGAGCCACTGGATCAATTACTGGAAGATCAAAGCATATACTGGAACGACGAGGTAGATTTGGTGATTAGTTTTATAATAAAAACAATCAAATCATTCCGTAAAGAACAAGGAGAAAATACTAAGCTGCTGCCTCTCTATAAAAACGAAGATGATATGGAGTTTGCAAAAAAACTCTTGAAAAAGACCATCCTGAATTTTGATGAACACAATGAGTTAATTGAGAGGTACTCGCAAAACTGGGATTTAGAGAGGATTGCATTCATGGACATTCTGATTATGAAAATAGCGATAACCGAAATTCTTGAATTTCCATCAATACCTACACGAGTGACACTGGATGAATACATTGAAATTGCAAAATATTATAGTACAGAAAAAAGTAATGTTTTTATTAATGGAATTCTCGATAAAATTATTGCCAAACTGAAAAAAGAAAATAAAATACAAAAAGATGGACGGGGATTAATAGGTGAATCATAATATTTAATTCATTATTCCCTGTTTTATAATAAATTCAGTAATTTTGCAATAAATTTATGAGCTATAAAATCCTTTATATTAATTTGATACTTCTTGCGCTGGTCATGAGTCTGGGTTGCGGACAAGAAGAAAAAGAAGCAAATGCAAATCAGGACAAAGAAGAAGCTGGTTCACCAGCGATGGAATTTGAAAAAGTTTACCATGATTTCGGAAGTTTGAAGGCAGGTGAAAAAGTATCATATACTTTTAAATTTAAAAATAGCGGGGGTTCTGAATTAATCATCAAAGATGCTGTCGCCGGGTGTGGCTGCACTGTTCCAAAATACGATAAACATCCCATTGCCCCTGGAGAAAAAGGTTCCGTAGAAGTAATTTTTGATACCAGGGGAAGGAGAGGCACTCAGATCCAAACTGTATTACTAAAAACCAATACACCATATGGTGAAAAAACACTTACAATTAAAGCAAATGTAGTCTCAAATTAAAACTTATAGTATTATGATGAATGAAATGTTTCAAATTTTAGCAGCTCAACAAGGTGAAAATCCCCTTGTTTCACTCTGGCCTTTATTACTGATTATAGTAGTATTTTATCTATTTATGATCAGACCACAGGTCAAAAGACAAAAGGAATTAAGGAAATACAGGGAGAACCTGTCTAAAGGTGACAAAATTGTTACAACAGGAGGTATCTATGGAAAAATAGTAGAAATATCAGATCAGGCTGTTGTAATAGAAGTTGAAGACCAGTCAAAAATTAAAATTGATAAAAACGCCATCCTGAAAAATGCGCGGGAAATTGGTCAAAGTAAATAACAAAAAAACTTTCTAAGCCTGAATTTTTACTGGTTAGAAAACGTAAGTAAGCTTATAAAACTAATAAAAGATTCGGGATAATACTCATTATGAAGTATTATCCCGTTAACTTGTATTTTACGTTTTTCTTATTGTGATTAGGTTGATGGATAATAGTTTTCATATCTGGATAGAATAACGGGTTCGGTAAAAAAGAGTTAAAATTTGAGTCCCAAAATAATTCCTGCCCTTAAAATATTTTGTTAGTTTTGAAAGAACATTGTTGACAAAGCTTGTGTTATTCAATTAAACTAATTGTCGTGAACTCAAAATTATCCAACATCTATACAAAATTTTCAGTTGTTTTCAAGAAGCTGAGATATAGCCGCAATGTTGGAGTATTTCTGTTCTTTTTGGTGGTTTCAACCATTTTCTGGTTTCTGAATGAATTAGAAAATGTCTATGTAACAAAGATTTCCTATCCGGTAAAATATACTGAAGCACCATCAGATAAAATTATTGCTGAAGAATTACCAGATCAGCTTGAACTTGAAATTGAAGGCACAGGCTTTAAAATACTGGAATATCAGATTAGCAAAAATATTATACCGCTTGAAATCAGGATTAGTTCAGCGAATCTTAATAAACAGGATGATTCTCAATATTACCTGTTAACACACACTCTTCAATCAACTATTATACAGGAACTTGGATCGGAAATAAATATAGTGGATATTACTCCTGATACGCTGCATTTTCAGTTTGCCGAAAAAGTACAGAAAAAAGTACCAATTGTTTCTGCTATAGAATATGATTTGGGTCAACAGCTTATGCTCAAAAACAATGTTGACATTGAGCCGGATAGCATAGTTATTTCAGGACCAAATACAATCATCGATACCATAAATGCAGTTCCAACCCAACAGAGAAACATTGGAGTTATCACCAATACATTTTCAGCAAAGGTGGAGCTAAAAAGGATTCATCCTGAAATAGAATATTCAGAGACAAATGTCAACATTAATATTCCAGTGGAACAATTTACAGAAGGAAAACTCAGGAAGGAGATATCAGTTGTAAACAGTCCTGACAGTGTACTCCTCAGAATATTTCCAAGTTATGTGCAGATTAAATACCTGGTTGGACTAAGTAATTACGAAAATGTCATTCCTGAATTATTTAAAGTAACTGTAAATTATAATGATACGAAAAAAAACAATGAAAAATTACCCGTAACAATAGAAAGCTACCCGGATTATTTAAAATCTTACAGCTACACCCCCGAAAGTGTTGATTATATAATAGAGAAAACCAATGATTAGAAAAGTAGGATTAACCGGAGGAATCGGCAGTGGTAAGACCCTAATTGCCAGTATATTCGAAAAACTCAACATACCAGTGTTTTACGCAGATGAAGAAGCAAAACTTTTAATAACCAACGACCTAGGAATTCAGAAAGAAATCAAAGCAGAATTTGGCGAGGATATTTATCAACAAGGTAAATTAGACAAAGAGAAATTTGCCTCAATAATTTTCCACGAACAGGAGAAACTTCAAAAAGTGCATCAAATAGTACATCCAAGAGTAAGAGAAGTCTTTGCAACATGGGCAGACAAACAAAATGCACCTTATGTCATAATGGAAGCAGCTATATTGTTTGAAAGCGGAGGATATAAATTTATGGATGACAATGTTCTTGTTTATGCACCCGAGGAATTAAGAATTGAGCGAGTAATCAACAGAGACAATGCAACGGCCGAAGATGTTAAAGCAAGAATCAGGCATCAGCAACCGGATGAAGAAAAAATAAATAAAGCAGACTGGGTTTTATACAACGATGGCAAAAAAATGGTTTTGCCACAAATTATAGAATTAGACAAAATTTTTAAGGAAAAAAATAGTTAGCTATGGCAAAATTTACCAAATGGATAGCAGGTGGTCTTGGCTGGGCTTTTTTAGGACCAATTGGAGGAATCCTTGGTTTTGTTTTAGGATCGTTAGTGGACGAGTCCAGCACCCAGGGGACCAAATCAGGTTACTCAATGACAACCACAGGAAGTTTTTCAGTAAGCCTTCTTGTGCTTGTTGCGGCAGTGATGAAAGCAGACAACAGAGTGATGCGCTCAGAACTAAACTATGTAAAAAGGTTTTTTATTGAAAATTTCGGAGAGGAAAGTGCTGCGGAAGCTTTGAAAATGCTTAGAGACCTTATTAAACAAAATATTCCTATAAATGAAGTTTGCCAACAAATAAAACAAAACATGGATTATTCCTCAAGACTACAGTTGTTGCATTTTCTTTACGGAATAGCAAATGCCGACGGGCAAATTCATGAGTCGGAATTGCGTATTATCAATAAAATTGCAAATGGTATCGGGATTGGAATTAAAGATCGTAATTCCATACAATCCATGTTTATTGAAGATACTGATTATGCATATAAAATTCTGGAGGTCGAGCCATCGGCAAGTGATGAAGAGATAAAAAAAGCTTACAGAAAGATGGCTAACAAATATCATCCTGATAAGGTGAGTCACCTGGGAGAAGATTTTCAAAAGGTAGCACACCAAAAGTTCAGAAAGGTTAATGAAGCATACGAAAAAATAAAAAAAGAAAGAAACATAAAATAATTATATATTTGCATTCCAAAAAAAATCTAAAAAATCATGTTGAAAGACATTTTATCCATTTCCGGTTATAGTGGACTTTATAAATACATAAAGAAAAGCAGAAACGGTATTATAGTTGAACACCTGGAAACAAAAAAAAGAATGAATGTTGATCCCACTGCGCGAATCAATGCATTGGAAGACATCAGTATTTATACGGATAACGAAGATATGGCCTTAGAAAATGTATTCCGGGAAATATATAAACATGAAGATGGAAAGCCTGCAATGAACCCCAAAAAAGCGTCTGCTAAAGAGCTTAAGGAATATTTCGGAACAGTTATCCCGGAGTATGACACAGAAAGGGTCTACAATTCAGATATAAAGAAAATTTTAACCTGGTATAATCAACTCCTTAAGTTCGATTTAATATCCCTTGAAGATAAGGAGGAAAAAGAAGAAGATCAGAAAGAAGAGTCTGACTCTAACAATAATAAGCAAGAGGAAGATAAAGATAATAACAACGAAAAAGAGGAGAAGTAGGCAATCCCTTATACATAAACTTAATATCCTTCTGAGTATCCCAATCTCATAGGGTTCACGACCGGCTTTAGCTAATGGTAGATGAGCAAATTCAGAAGTAGAAGTAAATTTTAAAATTGTTATTCATCTGAGTCAGCAGTAGGCTATCAATAGTATGCAGTGACAGCAGTGAGCAGCCGGAATGTGCGACATGTGAAGGAGAGATTAATAATTTTAAGAAATTCACATATGGCCAATCAAACGATTTTTCAGTTCTTAATTGATTTAC
>JBKGZD010000166.1:0-5373 GCA_046545795.1 Bacteroidales bacterium
TGTTTAACGAATCATCGAGCGATTTTACAAACTCAAGAATTTCTTTAGCTGATCCGTCATAGATGACATTCTCTATTTTTATCTTTTCCAGTGGATAGTTTAGTTTCCTTGCAAAAATCATTGCTGTATGCATGGCTCTGTTTGCATGGCTACTGACTAACAAGTCGGGATGAATGTCCCTGATGTATAATCTTTCAGCCATTAAACAGGAGTCATTGATGCCCCTGTCTTTTAATGGGCGATCAATGTCATCCACATCGTATTTCTTTGATGTTTTGCCGTGTCTTGTAATAATTAGTTTCTTTGTATTTTTCATAGTTTTATATTTTTACAATAAATTGCTTGCCAATTCAGCTAAATAGCTTCTTTCACCTTTCACAAGATTGATATGTGCAAAGATATCCTGCCCAAGCATCTTATCTGCAAGGTAACTTAAGCCATTTGATTTCATATCCAGGTAGGGGGAATCAATTTGTTGTATATCCCCTGTAAACACCATTTTTGTGCCTTCGCCTGCTCTTGTTATGATTGTTTTAATCTCGTGAGGTGTAAGATTTTGAGCCTCATCTACGATGAAAAAGGCATTGGAGAGGCTTCTGCCCCTGATGTATGCCAAAGGGCTTAATACCAGTTTTTCGCTATCCAGCATTTCCTCTATCTTTTTATATTCGCGGCTTGTAGATTTATATTGATTTTTAATTACTGAGAGGTTATCAAATAAAGGTGTCATGTATGGAGTGATTTTCTCACTCACATCACCGGGAAGATATCCCAGGTCTCTGTTTGCTAAAGGCACTATAGGTCTTGCCAATAGTATCTGGTTGTAAGATTTTTCCTGGTGCAGTGCTGCAGCAAGTGCCAATAGCGTTTTCCCTGTACCTGCCTTACCAGTTAGGGCTACCAGCTCAATCTCTTCTCTTCCTAAAGCATCAAAAGAGAAAGTTTGTTCAGCATTGCGTGGAGATATCCCGTAATATCGTTTCTTTTCAATTCGCTCAATGGTTTTTTCAAACGGGTCATAATGCACTAAGGCGCTTGATTTTGTGCTTTTTAAGATATAATATTGGTGGGCAAATGGTTGTAATCCGAATTTATCGACGGGCATTCCTCCGTGATTCTCATAAAGTTCGTCAATTAGTGTTGGATCAATATTTTCCAGTACCTCTATATTGCGGTTTAACGGCTCAATGTTTGTCACTTTATCCGATTCGTAATCCTCTGCTTTAAGCCCTATAGATTTTGCCTTCAACCTCAGATTGATGTCTTTAGTTATCAGAATTACTTCCTGTTTTTTGTGTTTGTCGTTAAGAAATTCTGTTATAGCTAATATACGGTGGTCAGGTGTTTGTTCAGGGAAAGATCTTGAAATTTTGTCAGAAAAAGGTTTCCCCGTTTCCACTGATAGCTTTCCCATATCTTTTCCCAGGCTTATTCCCCCGTCAAAAAGTTTGTCCCCGGTTATTTCATTTAGGATACGCGAAAATTCACGGGCATGAAAGTTGATAAGGTCATTTCCTTTTTTTAGCCTGTCAAGCTCTTCTAAAACAACAATTGGAAGGACGATGTCGTTTTCTTCAAAATTATAAATGCAGTTGAAATCATGAAGAATAACGTTGGTATCAATCACAAAAATTTTTTTGGAACCTGTCATTTATCGTTTATTTTTGCTGTTAAATATATAAAGCAGGTGTTCTATTGGTTTGTTTTTTAAATATTTAAATTGTCTCAGAACAATACTTTTATTGCTAAAACACCTTAAAAGTAGTAAAATTTTACTGTTTGGATAGATATTAAAATATGAAATTTATTAACCAAAAGTTAATATTGATAAAACTATTAATTGAAGCCATATACATAGAATTATTCATTATGTTTATTGTTCATTTTTCAAAGGACATATATAATCCTCAATAAAGAATAAATAAAAATTAAAAATATGGAATTATACGAAGGACTCCTGACAAGGAGAAGTATCAGGAAATACACTTCTGGAAGCATTTCCAGGGAAAAGATAGAAGAAATTGTAAAAGCAGGGATGTATGCTCCCTCTGCTGTAAACTGTCAACCATGGCATTTTATTATTGTTGATGACCGGTCTGTGATGAATAAAATTATGGAGGTCCATCCGTATTCAAAGATGCTCGCAGAAGCTCAATATGCAATTGTGGTGCTTAGCGACACAAAGCTGGAACATGCTTCGGGGTATGGAGTATTAGATTGTGCAGCTGCTACGCAGAACATATTGCTTGCTGCACATTCCTTTGGTTTGGGAGCTGTATGGCTTGGGTTACAACCCCGGGAGCAGCGTAAACAATCTGTTAAAGAACTTTTTCAACTGCCTGATCATATATTGCCCTTTTCTGTTGTCTCCATAGGCTATCCGGCTGAAAATCTAAAGGCTTCCAACAGGTTTAAAAAAGAAAGAATGCATTATAACAAATGGTAAATTCCGTTTTTGACAATTACGAGCAGACTTTACAATGGATGTTCCAGCAAATACCTATGTATCAGAGGACGGGGAAGGCTGCATATAAAGTTGATCTGTCAATGACTCACCGTATTGACGAGCACTTTAAACATCCGCATAAACACTTTAAAACCATTCACATTGCCGGAACTAATGGTAAAGGCTCTGTGTCACACATGCTGGCCTCTGTACTGCAAGCTGCGGGATATAAGACAGGACTATATACTTCCCCGCATCTTAAGGATTTCCGTGAGCGTATAAGAGTCGATGGAGAGAAAGTACAGAAGCAATTTGTTATGGACTTCATGAAGGATAACAAGAGTTTTTTTATGGATGTAAAACCTTCATTTTTTGAGATGTCTGTAGCTATGGCTTTTGAATATTTCAAATTGAAGAAGGTTGATGTGGCTGTTGTGGAAGTAGGAATGGGAGGAAGGTTAGACTCTACCAATATTATTCAGCCAGAGGTGACAGCAATCACCAATATCGGATACGACCATACCCAGTTTCTGGGAAATACCCTGGAGGAAATTGCTTACGAAAAAGGAGGAACTATCAAAGACAATGTTCCTGTGGTAATCGGCGAAACTTATCCATCAACCGAAAAAATTTTCAGAAAGCTGGCACATGAGCATAATGCCCCTATTTATTTTGCCGACCAGGAATACAGATTGATTCCCCGAAAAATATCTGACGAACTGTTTAACAGATTTGATGTTGTGAATGGAGAAGTAAAAAAGATTGACAATCTGCAAACTGACTTGTTAGGTAAGTACCAGGAGAAAAACATTATTACTGCCCTTAAGGTGATTGACGTTTTAAAAAATAAAAGATTTGTTATTACCGGCGAAAGCTTGAGGGAAGGGATGATGAATGTTAACACAAATACAGGGTTTATTGGAAGATGGTATGTTTTAGGTCATAGTCCCATGATTATTTGTGATACAGGACACAACAGGGAAGGATTGCAATACACTATTGATCAACTCAAAAAGCTAAATCACAAAGAACTTCATTTTATTCTGGGTTTTGTCAATGATAAGAACCTGGATACCATATTGGATTTGTTTCCCGGTAACGCTCATTATTATTATTCAAAGGCCAATATACCCAGGGCAATGGATGAAAAAAAATTGGCAGAAAAGGCTGCTGAATACGGACTAACAGGTGAAACATATTTAACTGTGGCAGATGCTTTGAGTTCAGCAAAGGAAAGAGCATCCACCACTGATATAATCTTTGTTGGTGGAAGTACATTTGTGGTAAGTGAGGTAATATAAACCGTAATTAAGATTTATAAGCACAAATTTTCAGTTAAATTATCCAATATTCAGGTTTGTAAGCCACAAACCTGAATATTTTTTTATAAAGTAGGTTCTCTGTTTGAAATAGCCAATATGCTATGCTTTATTCTATTTCCCATTTCCCTGGTTATCCTCCTTTATCTTTTTTCTTTTTAAGATATTTCGATAATTTGCTTTTGGTTGATTTCTTTTTAATATCATCTTTATCTTCTTCTTTTATAGGCACTTCAAATTGCTGTATATCCGGCCGTATTTTTTCAATAATGGCGGCATGATAATATTCCTCTTTTAATCCACGATTAAGGCTATAGACCATTATTATGAGAATAATAGTAAAAGGCAGGCCTGTTGCAATGGACGCACTTTGGAGCGCTACTAGCCCTCCACCAAGCAACAATGCAGCGGCTATTGCACCTTCCATAACAGCCCAGAATATTCTCTGGGGAACCGGGGAGTCTAGCTTTCCTCCTGAAGTAAGGTGATCGACCACCAATGACCCGGAATCTGAAGAAGTGATAAAAAAGACAGTGACAAGAAGGACTCCAATGAATGATGTCACTTGAGTCAGGGGAAAACTTTCAAGCATTACAAAGAGTGCAGTGGAAACGTTTTCTTCTACTACTGCTGCAATATCTGCAATGCCCAGGCTTTGCAGGTTTAAGGCGGAACCGCCAAGCGTTGACATCCAAAGGAATGAAAGCAGTGTTGGCAGTATCATGACTCCAATAATGAATTCCCGTACTGTTCTTCCTTTTGACACCCTGGCTATAAACATACCAACAAAAGGAGACCATGATATCCACCAACCCCAATAGAATATTGTCCAAAGATTTTGCCAGTCACTACCTTTGGCACCTTCATAAGTTTCTACCCAAAAACTAAGTTGAGGGAGGTTCTGAAGGTAGAAACCTATGTTTTGGGTGAATGCTTTCAGAATATATACTGTAGGGCCAACAATAATTATAAAGAGCATGAAAATACCTGCCAGGTATAAGTTTCCTGCACTCAGTCGGCGAACTCCATTATCAAGTCCGGCAACAACCGATAATGTTGCAAATATTGTGATAATTCCTATGAGTAAAATTGCATAATTGATTTCATCAGGAAAACCGAATAAATAGTTGAGTCCGGAAGCCACCTGTTTGACTCCGAGTCCAAGTGAGGTAGCTAGTCCGAAAAGAGTGGCCAGCACGGAGAGGATGTCTATGAGATTACCCCAGAAACCATATATTTTTTCTCCAAGCAAAGGGTAAAAAATGGAGCGAATGGTAAGTGGCAGTCCTCGATTATAGGCGAAAAATGCCAGTGAAAGCCCTACAAGAGCATAGATTCCCCATGGATGTAATCCCCAGTGGAAATAGGTTACTCCCAATGCACTTTGGGCAGCTGAAGGACTTTTAGCAGCTATATCAAACATGGGTGAAGGAGATGAATAATGAAATATAGGCTCTGCAACACTCCAGAACATTAGTCCGATTCCCATACCTGCACTGATAAGCATGGCATACCAGCTGAATTTACTAAACTCAGGCATCGCATCAGGTCCGCCAATTTTTATGTTCCCATATTTACTTGCGGCAAAAAGAATCATGACAATGACAA
>JBKGZD010000167.1:0-5368 GCA_046545795.1 Bacteroidales bacterium
ATTAGCGCCTTTTATACCAAACAAATAGTCTCCACTATTATAAAATAATATATTTCCTATATATTTTGCGTCTACTTTGAATGTTTTTTTATCCCTGTTCTCTTTGGGTTGATCCTGTGCATCCAGGAATTTATCCAGCATATTTTTGATCTCTTGCCGGTCATCCGGGGAAATAATAAATATCTGAAACTCTTCTTCATCCTCATTTTCATAATCTGCTACAAATGCTGAATGCATGTAGCTGTAACCCAAATAATCTTCTGCTATAAATTTTTCGGAGTGCTTAATTTTTCCTTCTCCAGGAAATAATCCAATCTCTTCAGGCATTTCTGCCTGAGCATCAATATTTTTTGCTATCTTCTTTGCCAGTGTTCCAAGTTTATCATATAAAGATTTCTCGTTTGTTGACAATTGGACATAATAGGGACCTTTAATAAAATATAATGCACCGGATGAACTGAAAGCCTGGCTTCCTATGTTCAGAAAATCATAATCCCTGTTTCTTTCTTGTGAGTAAATACCAAAGGCATTCTTGTCATCACCATGTTTGAAAATGTAGACTTTTACAGATTTGTCATCCGTATCAGAGTATTCTGCAGTGTATAGATTGCGAAAATCATAGCTCAGGTATGCATCAGCAGCCCCGTTGATTAAATCCCAGAGATTATCAGGGTTATAAACCTGATCACCTACATCCAGATTCCATTCTTTTACTTCAGGGAAAAACGAAGAAGGATTTTGAGCATTACTTATGAAAGGGAAAATGCATAAAATGCATATAATGTATAATTGTTGTCTCATTCTGTTTTTATTCATTATTTTAATTTTTTTTAAAAATTTATTATACTAAAAATTCGTCCGGTACTTTTGTAACCCTTGTAACATTGGCAATTTTTTCAGCGACAGGAAATCCTTTTACACATTTCACAGTACAAATTGAACAATCTGAGCAGGGATTATTTTTTACATGATATTCAGCAAGTGTTTCCTTAGCTTTTTTAACTTCCCTGTATCCGTAGGCATACATGTAAGCTCTCATAATCTCAGGTATTGGAATGTTCTTCCTGCAGTAATTAAGGCATGTTTCACAACCATTACAATACAGACCTTGTTCATTTGCAGCAGCATAAAGAAAATCACGTTCATTGTCATTCAATTCCAAACTTTCCATTACAGACATATTTTCATCCAGTTCATCAAAATTTACAATTCCCGGGATACTAGTATGTACATTTTTATCACGCAATGCCCACTTTAAAGCTGCTTTATAATTGACCTTTTTATCGGTTTTTTCATCCATTTTGCCCCCTGCCATCGTTTTCATAGCCACTATACCAATTCCGGCATTTGCTGCTTTAGCAATAACTTCTTTCATCCTGTCTTTATGGTCCTGGAGAAAATTATAAGAAGTTAAAATTACCTCGTAGACACCACTTTCAATAGCTGCTTCAATTACTTCCGGTTCATTTTTATGGGTTGATAAACCAATATGTTTGGTTTTACCTTGTTTCTTTGCCTCCTTCAGAGCCTCATGCATCGGTTTGAACAGTGTTGCCTGTTTTGAAGAAATATCATGGACATATAGGATATCTACATAATCCATTTGGAGTCGTTCCAGGCTTATATCCAGTTTTTCCAGGAAAGCCTCCTTGGTAGAACCCTCAAGCAAATGTCCTGTTTCACGATCTCTCTCTTCCGGCGGAACTTTTGTCGCTATGGTAAAGGAATCCCTGGGATATTTTTTTAACTCTTTACCCAGCATTTTCTCATTATTGCCCTTCTGATAACCATGAGCAGTATCAAAGTGTTTGGTGCCTGCTTCTATTGCTGCATGGATAAGATTGGGATTATCTGCACGCATAACGCCAAAACTTACAATAGGAAGTTCTATACCAGTATTCCCTAATTTTCTTGTAATAATGGGTTTGTCAGATTTCCCGGGAAGTGGGTGTGTAATCTCTTTCCCGAAAATTTTTTTACTTAAAACAGCTCCTGCTGTACCCAGTAATGACGTTTTCAGGAAAATGCGTCTATCGAGAGAATTGTTTGACATAAGCTGTTGGGTTTAAATATTTTCAACTCACAATTTAATATAATTTTGGGAATTACGAAAAATATAAAAGCAAATGTTCTTTGAGAGTTAATTCATAATTATAACTTTGTCAAACAGATAAACCAACATAAACCCATAAAATAATGACAAACGCCAAGCTTGTTACAACAGGTAATTCAACTCATGATTACTACAAATCAATTAATAAAACATACAACAAGTTGTTTAGTAAGCTGCTAATGCTGCATTACCCTTTTTTTAAGGAACCTGATGAATCCCTTGAAAAACGGCAAATAAATCTGACACAATATTGTATTTCCAAGCTGGAGACTTTAAAAGACAAGAATGTTCTGGATGTCGGATGTGGCAATGGGACACAGAGTCTTTTTATAAACAACAACTATCTTCCAGCTAAAGTGGTTGGTGTAGATATCAATAAGAATAATATTCACCTGGCCAAAGCCCTGAATGAAGACCATCACGAAACTGAATTCATGGTAGATGACGCACAAAAACTAAAGAAAGTACCCGATAATTCAGTGGACATTTTATTATGTATTGAAAGCGCTTTCCATTATCCGGATAAGAGTGAATTCATGAAACAAATCCACCGGGTTCTAAAACCCTATGGGAAATTTCTTATTGCAGATATTTTGACCAGTTCTTATAAGAACAGGTATTTCATGCAAAAATGGAAGAGAAAAATGAATTATTACCATTGGACTAAAGAGGATTATATTAATGCTTTCCAAACGAATAATCTTGATGTTAAATACACTGAAAACATAACGGAACCTGTAATAAAAGGGTACCAGGGATTCAATAACTGGATTAAAAGAAAAGATGTGAATTCTGTATTTGAATTTCTCTGGTTTAGGCTTTTCCTGTATATCCAGGTTAAGATAAATATCATATTGTTAAAAAGAAGAAGAGAGTATATTATTTTTATAGGGAATGTTCAGAATAAAGAAAATAATTAGCTTTTATCATTCAGGAGCAAACAAGAAAAGTAAATGGTGGTCTCATGTGACAATTGAAAATAACCAAATGAAAAACAATGAGCGTAAATTAAACCTGAAGATTTTTTTACACTCCAACCAAATATCGATTTATTTATTAAGCTAATAAAGTAATATACCAGTACTATGAAGAAAAAAAATATTCCTCTTTGGGTCAAGATCATCCTTGGAATGGTTTTAGGGATAGTTTGGGGTATGATTGCTGTTTTTACAGGATTAGGCGATTTTACCTTAGACTGGATAAAACCTTTCGGAACTATTTTTCTCAACTTATTAAAATTAATAGCTGTTCCTCTGATTTTTGTTTCTCTTATTAATGGTATATCCAGTCTAACAGATATTTCGAGATTGTCAAGGATGGGGCTTAAAACAATTGGGCTTTATCTAATTTCAACTCTTATTGCAGCTTCTGTGGGACTTGGTCTTGTAAACACGCTTAAGCCCGGTAGTACATTTTCACCAGAACAGCAGACTGAACTACAGGAACGTTATGAAGTTGATGTAAAAGAAAAAGAAGTTTCCGCTGAGGCTGTCAAAGAAAGCTCACCCCTGCAGTTTCTAGTGGATATGGTTCCTGAAAACATTGTAGATGCTGCATCCGACAACGGTAACATGCTTCAGATAATCTTCTTCGCTATTTTGTTTGCAATTGCTATGGTCATGCTGCCAGGGGAGAAAATAAAAACGGTGAAAAGCTTTTTTGAGGGGATAAATGAAATTATTTTAAAGGTCATTGATTTTATCATGAAATTTGCTCCCTATGGCGTTTTTGCCCTGCTCGCTGCACTTATTGTAGAATTTTCGGGCGATGCAGATCTTTTTTCAGCGCTGGCATATTATTCTGCTGTAGTAGTATTGGGATTATTTCTACTAATATTTCTTGTATATCCATTCTTTATAAGAATATTGGCAGGTGTAAAACACAAAGATTTCTTTTCAGCGATTTTTCCTGCACAGATGTTTGCTTTTACCACCAGCAGCAGTGCCGCCACTTTGCCTGTAACACTTAAACGAACAACAGAAAAGTTAGGGGTTTCCGATACAGTAGCAAATTTTGTATTGCCTATTGGTGTTACAATCAATATGGACGGAACCTCTTGTTACCAAGCTATTGCTGCTGTTTTTATAGCACAGGTCTTTGGCATTGACCTTACATTCACACAACAGATTATTATTGTTATGACAGCTACACTATCTTCAATTGGAACACCTGGTGTGCCTGGAGGTAGTATCATTATGCTGGTGATTGTACTTTCAAGTGTTGGTATACCTTCAGCAGGACTTGCTTTGATTCTTGGAATTGACAGGCCTTTGGATATGCTAAGGACAGTTGTAAATATTACAGGTGATTCAACTGTATCAACTATTGTATCAAAAAGTGAAGGTGATTTAAATTATCCGGTGGAAAAAAAGAGTAAGTAAATTGCCCCGGCGGATAAAAGTAGTGTTTGCTATAAAGTCTAATTACAAGTGCTGAAAGCAGGGATTGTTTTAACCTTTGAATTTTCAGCACTTTTTTTTGGTGAAACGTGAAACTTTAAAAATGAAACGTTTTTGCTCCATTGCCCTTTCGTTCTATTGCTTTTTCATCTTGCATCCGTTATCAGGTATCCTTTCTATATCCAATTCAGTTAAAATCAAAATAATTAAAAAATCCTGGTGGTTTTATTTTTTGCAGTCTTAATCTTCCTGTTTAAAATTAAATAATTCAAGTGTACATTTTATCCATAAAGCAATGTTTTTGATATTTATAATAAACATTTAGCTTGTAAAAATGTATAAAACAGGAATAATAAAAGTGCTATAATGAAAAAATTCAATTTAATCTTTTTAGTTACTATTGTATTATTTCTCTTTGCAGATAAACTTCCTGCCCAGGAAATAAAAACATATGACTCATTCAATGGCTATAAACAGCTGTTAGAGAAAAATAATGATACCACATATGTAATTAACTTCTGGGCGACATGGTGCAGACCATGCGTAAAAGAATTACCCGCATTTAAAAAGGTATACGAAGAACTACAAAACGAGAAGTTACAGTTTGTTCTGACAAGCATGGACTTTGGGAACAATGTTGAATCCCGTGTAAGGGCTTTTATCAAAAGACACGAAATTCCCTCAGGAATGAACGTAGTTATACTGGATGATCCGGATAGTAATTCATGGATCAATAAGATAAATCCCAATTGGTCGGGTTCTATACCGGCAACCCTGATATATAGAAAAGGAGAAAAAAACTTTTATGAGCAAGAATTCAACTATGAGGAGTTGAAAGAATTAGTAAAATCAAAAA
>JBKGZD010000168.1:0-5338 GCA_046545795.1 Bacteroidales bacterium
CAAAAAATTGAAACGATTTGTCAATGAGATTTGTGTTTTAATCATTTTGCTGTATTCAATCATAATTTTCAACAATTGTCATGAATAATTTGTTATCAAAAATAAAAACTATGGAAAACTGGAAGGAAAATACAGACAACTTAACCAAGACTTTCAATTTTAAGGATTTTATCCAGGCTGTAGATTTTGTTGTTAAGATTAGAGATGTTGCAGAAACGTTTCAGCATCATCCCGATTTATACATTCATTCCTACAACAAGGTAAAAGTAATCTTAACAACACACAGCGAAGGTCGTGTTACAGAAAAGGATTATAAGCTGGCCGAAGAAATTGATAAGTTATTCTGAATCTAATGAGGTCGTCTAAAAAGGTATCTCTAAGGGATTTGCTCAAAATCCTTTTGGAGAACTTTTCAGTTCTCTTCTCTGTGATCTGTCAATTTCACTATAATACTGATACTGTTCTCTGTACAAACCAGGATATTTTTCACTTAACAGGGACAGTAAAAACGAGGTAGTATTTTTTAGTTATTTAAACAATTCCATAATTTGTTCTTTAGATAAGTTTCTCAGGGTATCTGATGTCTCTATAAAGCTGTCCGCCAATCGTCCCTTTTTATTTTGGAGTGTCTGAATTTTTTCTTCAACGGTTTCTACGGTAATGAAGCGGTATACGACCACTTTCTTGTCCTGCCCAATCCTGTGAGCCCTGTTGATTGCCTGTTCTTCCACTGCCGGGTTCCACCATGGGTCAATAATCATTACATAGTCTGCCGCCGTCAGGTTTAAACCAGAACCACCTGCTTTTATCTGGATTAAAAAAACTTTATTTTCAGGATTTTGTTGAAATTCATTTACAATTCTCTGCCTGTTCTGTGTCTCGCCAGTTAACAGTGAAAATTGAATATTGGCTGATTGGAGGAAATGTTGTATAAGTTTGAGGTGTTTTTTATAAGAAGAAAAAACGAGTACTTTATGACCCTCGGATATTAAACTTTCCAGGTAATCCTTTATTTCTGTAAATTTTCCAGAATCCCCCTCATAATTTTCATCAATCATGACAGGATGATTAGCAGCTTGCCTGAGTTTGCTTAACCCGTCAAGAATGTGCAGACTTGCCTGTTCCTCAGGATTTTCCATGTATTCCAGTATATTGTTTCTTATCTTAGATTTTTCTGAATCGTAATACCTACGCTGTTCTTCTGGCATATCACAGTAAATGGTTTGCTCGGTCTTTTCCGGCAACTCTTTAGCCACGTCATGTTTTGTCCTCCTTAGAATAAAAGGTTGAATTATGGTTTTTAATTTCTCTTGCTTTTGCTTGTTATTATGCTTTTCAACAGGGGTAAGAAATTCATTTTTAAAGAAA
Source organism: Bacteroidales bacterium (assembly GCA_046545795.1). GTDB lineage: Bacteria > Bacteroidota > Bacteroidia > Bacteroidales > UBA12077 > JAGXLC01. Next base: position 1,369 of record JBKGZD010000168.1, read on the forward strand.
TTATAGGTGCCCAGCAAGCCTTTATTCAGAAAGTGCAGTTGTGACCACAAATCCGATAATGAATTTTCAATGGGGGTGCCTGTTAGTACCAGTTTATGTTTTCCATTTAATTGATTAACAGCTTTAAATATTTTGGAAGAGGGGTTTTTAATATATTGGCTTTCGTCAAGAATGATATAATAAAACTGTGCATTCTGTAAAAAATGAGAATCATTTCGTACTATACCATATGTGGTGAGGATGATATCATATTGATAAAGCTTTTCAACACTATTCGCCCGGTTAAGTCCTTTATATTTATAAACTGATAATTCCGGACTAAATTTCCTGATTTCATTCGCCCAATTGTATATCAGGGATGTAGGCATAACAATTAAAAACGTTGGACTTATTTTTGTTGTGTTTTCTTTTGTTGAAGAGTCACTCTCCGTGTTGGAGAACAAGTTTAATTGTTGGTGTTTTTGTTTTGGTTTTTGCCTGTAATTAATTTCTATTTCCCTGACATCATTTTTTATCTGCAACAATAAGGCAAGAGTTTGTATTGTTTTTCCCAGACCCATATCATCGGCAAGACATCCCCCAAGATTGTGTTTATGTAAAACATACATCCAGCGGTAACCTTCTTTCTGATAATTTCTTAAAATAGAATCCAACGCAGGTGGAGTTTTAATTTTCCCGGATTGTATGTCTTTAATAAGGTTTTGCAAGGCTTCCGGGTAATTTTGGGAGCGTTCGAAACTATCTTCAATAACTTTAAAATGGTGTTTCCTTATCCACAGATCCCCATCTCTTATTTCTCCATATTTAAAAAGATCTGTAAATTTCTCAAACCATTCCCTGGGTATAATTCCATATGTTCCATCAGGAAGTTTAATTTCACGGATGTTGTTTAAAATATACTTTTTCAACTTGACAAAAGGGAAAGTATAGCCGTTAATTTCAACTACTGCCCTGATATCAAACCAGTCGTTATAATCATGAGTGTTAATAGATAAATGACAAGAAGAAAAATTGTATGTTTTTTCAAAAAACTTTTGTTGAATTACAAATCCCTCTTCAGATAACTTTTCATGGTTTTTTTTCAGCCAGTATAGTAAGTCATAGATATCTTCGTCAGAAGGCTTAGAATTTTTGCTTGTCAGCCCAAAAAAACTAAGATGACTGATTTTCAATCCCAGGCTCTTTAACATGTTGATTTTCGCCTCTTCCCATTCTTTGTCTCTTTCTATTTTGATGAATTTGTAAGATTCTCCCCTGGTATCCATATCTACCTTTACTTCTTGACCCTGCCTGGCAAGAAAAAAATGATTCCCGTAACCAAACTTTAACACCAATGCCGGTTTTCCGGCAAGGTCATTTTCTAATGACAACAGAGCCTTCTTGGAAGGCTTTATCTTGTTGATTTCAAAACCTTTCGGATTGACTTTAAATTTCTTTATATTTGGAAGTGCAAATAGCTGATACCATTTTTTTTCATTTTTTTTATCAACCTCAATGTATTCTTTCTCAAAAAATGGTAACAGTTTTTTCGAATCAATGTCTTCAAAAGAATATAGATGGTTGTCTATGATAATCCGGCAAGGGTCGTTTGATAATACAACAAATGATTTATTCGTCAATTTGATCTCATCATCATTCTGATTAATCGAAAGAAAATAACGCGTGTTGTTTTCTTCTTTAATGATGTTAAAAACCGTTTTCGCCGGAGTTTTCTCGATAAAAATTTTATCATCCCGGTTGATGAATTTATGCTTTTCTTTGAAATACACCTCCGTGTCTGATTCCCTCAGAGCATCAGTCAATTTTGCTAGTTTCCTTTCGATAAAAGGTTTGATTTTTTTATCTGCTTCTTCTTTTGTTAATCTATCGAAAAATTCTTTTAAGGTTTTATCCTTTTTTGTCTTAAAAATTTTGTAAATGTTGTTATCACTAAATTCACTGACTATCTCGTAAATTTCTGTTTCCGTTCCTGAGAGCATTCCGCTGTATTTAGGGAAAGTTAATTCATTTAATTGAACCTCAATCGGATAGTAACTTTTCCCTGGGGTTTGCTGAATAATAAATGCCCTGGCTATAAAACCAAGTTTTTTATCTTCAGCGATTCCAATTATAAATTCTTTGTTCATAACAATAATTTATCTCCATGCTAAAATCTGGTAAAGATATAACAAGTGAATAAATCCACTTTCTTTAAAGATGAATTTTTTTCCGCATAGACATATCCCTGATGCCCTATTGCTGACGCCGGAAAGAATGATTCAGCATTCCAGTAAAAGAACGATGGAACGACAGAATAAGAAATTTCTGATACAAGCACGCCGCCATAGCTACCTCAGCATTAATACAAAAAACCAATTTAAAATTGAACTTATAAAATAATAATTGCGATATTTTTACGAATTTTGTATACCATTAACAGATAAAAACAATTGAACTATGCAAGATTTATATCCATTAAAATTCAAGCCAATATACAAGGAAAAAATATGGGGAGACCAGCGGTTAAAATCAGTGCTTAACAAAGAGATTCCTTCTGACAAAAAAATTGGTGAAAGCTGGGAAATTTCTGCCGTCCAGGATAATATATCCGTTGTATCAAATGGTTTTCTTGCAGGTAATAATCTCCAGGAATTAATAGAAGTTTACATGGCTGATCTTGTGGGTGAAAATAATTATAAAAAATATGGAATTGAATTTCCTCTCCTAATAAAATTTATTGATGCAGATGATGTACTATCAATACAGGTGCATCCCGATGATGAGCTTGCAAAAAAAAGACACAATGCTTACGGAAAAACCGAAATGTGGTATGTCGTTGAAGCAGAAAAAGATGCAGAACTGATTGCTGGTTTCAATAAAGAAATGACTAAAGAAGAATACCTGAAAAATTTACAAAACAATACCCTGCCTGAAATTCTTAATAAGGAAAAAGTAAAAGCCGGTGATGTGTTTTTTCTTCCGGCAGGCAGAATTCATGCTATAGGCGCAGGAATACTGCTGGCTGAAATACAGCAAACATCAGATGTAACATACAGGATATTTGACTGGAACCGGAAAGGACAAGATGGCAAGCCCCGGGAATTACACACTGAACTGGCTGTAGATGCTATTGACTATAACTATTACGAAGATTACAGAACAACCTACGAAAAAAACAAAAACAAAACCACCAACTTAGCCAATTGCCAATATTTCACCACAAACATTCTGGAATTTGACAAGGCTGTCGAAAAAGAATTGATCAAAATTGATTCTTTTGTGATATATATGTGCATGGACGGTAAAGCAGAATTAGAATATCATGAAGGAGAAAGAGAAACAATTGAAAAGGGAGAAACCGTTCTTATACCAGCGTTCATGGACTATATCAAAATAATTCCAAAACCTGAAACGAAATTACTGGAAGTTTACATTAAAGAAGAAACAAGCTGATAGAAAACAAATTGAATTGTTCCCTTGTTACTTATTTAAGCGACCGTCCATATTCTGTAAGATTAATTCAGACTATGTGGATTTGTCCATATATGGAAACAATAAAGTTTTTTTATGGAAAAAGATCTTTCCAAAAGCATTATTATCTTTGATGGTTATTGCAATTTATGCAGTAACTCAGTAGTTTTCATATTGAAAAATGATAAAAAAGACAATTTCCGGTTTACATCACTGCAATCGAAATATTCACAGTCTTTAACAGAAATAGAAAAGAATAAATCAAAAATTCCGGATTCAATTATTTTACTTGAGAACGGTAATATATACACACAATCATCCGCTGCTCTGAGAATTGCAAAAAAACTCAGGTGGCCGTTTCCCCTGGCATATGCTTTGATTGTTGTTCCGCCTTTTATACGCAACGCAATTTACAGGTATATAGCCAGAAACCGGTACAAATGGTTTGGTAAACGAAATACCTGCTTTATACCGGATCAAAATGTTGATTATAAATTTCTGGAATAATAAGTCAAAAGCT